>CAYYYD010000014.1:19005-30066 GCA_964475885.1 uncultured Christensenella sp. | reverse complement strand
AGTGTTTGCACTCGGGCGCCAAGTATTTACCGTACAAGCGTCTGGAAAGTTCTGCTACCTGCGGGTGCGATATGCCTGCCGGACATCTTGCCGAGCATACACCACACATAACGCAATCGAAACTTTCTTCGGCGCATTTTTTATATTCTCCGCGCTGAGCGTACGCTATGTACTGCATAACATTAAGCCCTTGCGTACACGACTTTGTACAAGCGTTGCAACCTATACAAGAATAAATCTCTGGATAAAGTTGCATCATTATCTGTTCGGTCGGCTTGATTTTGTTTATATCGTAAACCTGCTTAACCAATGGAAAGAACGGAAGCGTAGCGACGTACATTCCTTCTTCTACCTGCGTTTGGCACGCAAGACAGGTTTTAAGTTCTTGTTTACCCTTTATTCTGTAAATAGTGGCACACGCTCCGCAAAACCCGTTTCTGCAACCGCAACCGCGTACTAACTGGTACCCTGCGTACTCCATTGCCTTCATTATGGTAAGGCTAGACGGCACCTGATATTTCTTTCCGAAAAAATAAACGTTTACCGTGTTTTCCATATTTAATCTCCCTTAATACTCGGGCGGAAGTTCGTCTAGTTCGTCCATTCTGAAAACGGGACCGTCTTTGCACACGAACTTATCGCCGACATTACATCTACCGCATTTACCTATACCGCACTTCATACGAAGTTCTAACGTGGTGTAAACGCGTTCTTTACTAAACCCTAGTTCCAACAAACCTGCAAGCGTAAACTTTATCATAACGGGCGGACCGCACAATACGGCAGTCATAGAAGGGTCTAAGCCCAATTCTTTTACGTAAGCGGGAACAAAGCCCACGTGCCCGTCCCAACCTTCTTGCGGACGGTCTATGGTAAGGTACACTTGGAAATTCGGCTCGTTTACCCATTCGTTTTGTATCTCTTGTATATCTACAAGGTCGTCTTTACTTCTTGCACCGTAAACCACGACGACTTTACCGTAATTATTTCTGTAATGTCTTACGTAGTTTATTACGCTACGCAAGGGCGCCAAACCTATACCGCCGGCAATAAACAGCAAGTCTTTGCCCTTAAAATCGCCTTCTACCGGAAAGTTTTTACCGTACGGACCGCGAACGGTTATTTGCTGACCTACTTCTAACGAATGTATTACTTCGGTAACGCAACCGCACTTTTTTATAGAAAATTCCATAAACTCTTTATTTGTCGGCGACGACGTGATAGAAAACATACTTTCGCCTACGCCGGGAATAGAAACCATTGCGCACTGCCCCGGTAAATGTTCGAACAACTTTTTACCGTCGGTTCCGACAACCCTAAAAGTTTTAACGTCTTCGGTATCTTTTCTTATATCGGTTATAACGCCGATTTTAGGGATTAAGTTTTCTGTCGTCATTACGCGTACCCCCTATCTTTTTTATTACCTTTAATATGTTAAGGTGTTGCGGACATTTGTTTACGCACCTGCCACACCCTACGCAAGAATACGTTCCGCCGTACTGAGACGGATAATATACGAGTTTGTGCATAAAGCGTTGACGAAAGCGTTGCATTTGGGTAGTTCTGGAATTTGCGGCAGCCATTTGAGTAAAATCGCTGTACATACAAGAGTCCCAGCACCTGAAACGCAAAATCTTGTCGTTCGTTTTAAAGTCCCTTATATCGAAACACTGACAGGTCGGACATATAAACGTACAAGCACCACAGCCCAAGCACGCTTCGGAAAGTTCTTCCCATACGGGCAAATCGAACAACTCGTTTAAATTTTCGGGCTTAAACGCAGACAAATCTATGTCCGAATAGGGCAACTTGTTTATTGCGCCTTTAATTTTTTCTTTATAATCTTCTACAGTCTTCTCGTCTACCGTATCGGCATTTTCGCCGTATTCAGCCATTTCCGAAACAAGTTTTTCGCCCTTTTCGGTATTGGCGTTTACATAAAGACAATCGCCTACAAGCCAGCAGGTAGCGTCGCCCTTAGGGTTAGAAGCGTCTATACCGAACGCTTTACAGAAACAACTGGTTTCGGGGGTTCCGCACGCCATAGTTACTATTACGCCTGCGTTTCTGCGAGCCTGATAAAAAGTATCTACCGGCTCGGAAAGAAAAACATTGTCTAAAATTTCAAACGACTTAAAGTCGCAAGCCTTTACGCCGAAAATAACAAACTCTTTCTGTTCGGTTCTTATATCGTCTATCTCGATGTTTTTACCCTGCATACGGAATTGCATCATCGTCTGACTTTGCGGAAAGAAAAAATCTTTTGCCGACTTTACCGTCTTTAACGTTTCTAACGAAACTTCCGCGCCCTTTTGGTATTTACCGTAGTTTACTTCGCCTGCCGTACGCACCGGTAAAAAAAGTTCTCTGTTTTGCGATAATTTATCGAACAACGCATTAAAATTGCTTTTATTGATTTTTATCATTCTTTGCCTCCGTTTACGGCGTCGGAAACTTCTACGTCGCCTTTTAAAAACTCGGTCAACGGCGTTTTTCCGTCTGCGCTTTCGCCCGCTTTGTATTCGCCGTAAAATGCGTCTATGTCTTTTATGAATTTTCTGTTAAGCAAATGTAACGGAATACGTTGCGGACACACGCGAGAACATTCTCCGCAATCGGTACAACGCCCCGACACATGGAACGCGCGTATTATATGAAACAACTGTTCTTCGAAAGAATCGTCGTTGGCTTTTGCAGATATACCCGAATCGTTGTTATCGAAAACACACTTAACGCAAGAACAAGCAGGACAAACGTTTCGGCAAGCGTTACACCTTATACATTTAGATAATTGGCTTTTCCAAAAAGCAAACCTTTGGTCTTCGGTCATCGCTTCTAGTTTTTTTACTTCTGAAAATCTGTCGTTTTGTACGTCTTGCGGTTGGTTAATTATAATCTCTTCGTCGGCGACGACAAACTTTTTACCCTTGCACGACAAACATCTTTCTAAAAGAACTTGCGATTTTTCTAATTCCGAATTACCGAATATGGTAGAAAACTTTACCTTATTGCCGTCGTAAACCGCGTCGGTTATTCCGTCTACTCCTAAGTCTTTAACCTTGTACGTATCTAACTTACCGTTACACTCTACGCCTATTACCTTAACTTTTTCTCGTTTAATTCTGTGTTCTTTTACAAGTTGATTAAAACTGTATGCGTCGCACGGTTTAAGAAAGGTAGCCGTTACGCCGTCTTTCTTGCAAATTTCTATAAGGTATTTAGAAAGGTTTGCACCGCAAAATCCGTTGTACACAAACTCTTTCAATTCTTCGACGGTAGAAAAAGTCGCAGGCGAAGGTTGGTCGAAAAACTCGCCTTTCTTCCAGCCGACCACCCTTTGACATTCTCCGCTAGAAAGCAGTTCGGTCGCTCTCTGTATTATTTTGCTTTCGAGTTCCGTCATAACTAATTCTCCTTTACTCTAAGGTCGGTAAGTTTTTTGTTTTCGCCCAATTCCGAAATTGTTTTTACAAAGTCGTTCATAACGGTAGAGAACTTTGCGCCTTCCGCCGCAGAAACCCATTCTACACGAGTACGCTCTTTTTCTATGCCGAGATAGTTTAAAAAGTCAAACAAAAGCGCCATTCTTCTTCTGGTATAATAATTACCCGTTACGTAGTGGCAATCCCCGGGGTGGCAACCGCACAGTATAACGCCGTCGGCACCGCGTTGAAAGGCTTTAAGTATAAATGCGGGATTTACCCTGCAAGAACAAGGAACCCTTATTATTTTAACGTTCGCCGGATAAGACAACCTAGACGAACCGGCAAGGTCGGCGCCTGCGTAAGAACACCAATTACAACAAAAAGCGACTATGTTGGGCACAAATTCTTTTTTATCGGTTTTTACTTCTTGCATATTGCTTCTACCTCGCTCATTACCTGTTTATAAGAGAAACCCGAAAGGTCCATCGCACCCGACGGGCAAGTTACCGTACACGCGCCACAGCCCTGACATACGGCAGGGTTTACGCTGGCAACCCTTCTGATTTCGGTTTTTCCGCCACCCAAACGGAACTCTTTGTCTACGTACGTTATAGCCCCGTACGCACAAACGTTAGCGCACTGAGAACAACCGTTACAACGTGTTTCGTCGCTATGCGCAACGCAAGGATTGGTTTTAAGTTTGTCTTTTGCAAGAAGCCCTATTACCTTAGACGCACAAGCCGACGCCTGCGATACCGTTTCGGGAATATCTTTCGGCCCCTGACAAACGCCTGCCAAATATACGCCTGCTGTAGGACTTTCTACCGGTCTTAACTTGGGGTGCGCTTCTGTTAAAAAGTTGTTAGTGTCTATGCTTGCGGTAAGAAGCGTGGCTATTTTTCTTACGGAAGGTTCCGGCTCTATGGCGGTTGCGAGAACGACAAGGTCGCTTGCTATGGTAACCTGTTCGTTATCTATAAGATTAGAACCCTGAACCATAAGTTTACCGTTTTCGTTATATACTTTGCCAACCATACCTTTTATGTAGTCTACGCCGTACTGTTCTACCGCCCTGCGATAAAACTCGTCGTAATTTTTACCCGGCGTACGAACATCTATGTAAAACACGTGAACGTCGGTATCGGGATATTTTTCCCTTATAAGCATTGCGTGTTTAGCGGTATACATACAGCATATTTTACTGCAATACGGCTTACCGCAACCCGACACGTCTCTCGAACCGACACATTGTATAAAGGTAATCGTTTTGGGGTGCGTGCCATCGGACGGGCGTAAAAGCACGCCGTTTGTGGGACCTGCGGCATTCATAAGCCTTTCTAGTTCTAACGATGTAATAACGTCTTTGTTATCGGAATATCCGTACTCGTTAAAGGCGTCTATGTTTATGGGGCGGAAACCCGTCGCAACGACTATCGCGCCGTATTGACGCTCTATATACTCGTCTTTCATTTCGTAATTTATAGCGCCTGCTCCACAGAACTTACTACAAATACCGCACTTGCCCGTTTTAAGTTTAATGCACTGTTCGGGGTCGATTACGGCGACATTAGGTATTGCCTGCGCAAACGGAATATATATCGCCGTACGGTTGTTTAAGTTCATATTAAACTCGTTAAGCCCCTTTTTAGAAGGGCACTTTTCCATACAGACTTTACAACCCGTACATTTCGTTTCGTCTACGAACCTTGCTTTTCTTTTTATTTTAACGTTAAAGTTTCCCACGAAACCGCTGACCGATTCTACTTCGGAATAAGAAAGTATGTCTATGTTTTCGTGCTGAGCGCAATCTACCATTTTAGGCGTTAATATACAAGCCGAACAGTCTAGCGTAGGGAATGTTTTGTCTAACTGGCTCATTCTTCCGCCGATGGTAGGATTTTTTTCTACAATATCGACTTTATAGCCTGCTTCGGCAATGTCTAGCGCAGACTGAATACCCGCAATACCGCCACCGATTACCAACGCGCGCTTAACTACGGGGCTTTCCCCTTCGGTAAGCGGTGCGTTAAGTTTGACTTTTGCGATTGCCGTCCTTACGAGTATCAACGCTTTTTCGGTTGCTTCGTCTTTGTCTTTATGTATCCAAGAACACTGCTCCCTTATGTTAGCGACTTCTACCATATACGGATTAAGCCCCACGGAAGATGCGGTTTTTCTGAACGTCGCTTCGTGCATACGCGGAGAACAAGAACCTATAACTATACCCGTAAGCCCGTGTTCTTTTATGGCTTTTTTAATTAGTTGCTGTCCGTTTTCCGAACACATATATTGGTAGTTTGCCGAATAAACGACACCCGGTTCGTCTTTTATAAGTTCTGCTACCTTTTCAACATCTACCGTTGAAGCGATATTGCTACCGCACCAGCAAATAAAAACACCTATTCTTTGCATAATTTCACCTTAGTTTTACTTATTGAATTTTCTGTACGCGCTTACCAAAAGTTGTTGCGGAATAAACTCGTCTACAATAGGCGGAATATCTTCTGCTTTAATTAAGTTACCGCCTTGCATTCTGGCAACGGTATCTCTTACCGCTTCTATTACGCCTTGCGGAGCAACGCCCCTGGGGCAACGCTCTACGCACGCCATACACGACAAACAGTTCCATATAGCTTTGCTGTTTAAAAGTTTGTCTAATTTGCCTTGAACCAAACACGAAACGAACTGGTGCGGTTTTATATCCATTTCTTTAAATGCCGGGCATCGCCCCGAACACTTTCCGCACTTCATACATTTTTTTGCGTCCGTTCCGCTAATCAGGGATATATTTTCTAAAACGTCTGCCTTATTCATTTTTTACCCCCAACGCTTCTGCCAGCAACTCGGTAAAATATTTTACCGTAAGTATTCCGTCGCCGTGCCTTTGCAGGTTGTATAAACACAACGGACAAGCGGTTATAACCGTTTCCGCGCCTTTTTCTTTCGCGCTTTTAAGTACCGCGGTGCTACGCTTTTGGGCAATACCTTTGTTAGTCAACTGGATATACGCACCGCAACACTCGTTTCTCATCGGATACTTTACGGGAACACCGCCTATCGCCGAAATAAAGTCTTCTATAATAGTCGGGTTTTCGGGGTTATCGAACGCCATCTCTTTGCTGGGGCGCAACAATAAACACCCGTAGTACGCGCCAATCTTTTTGTTTATCGGGTTTACCACGGCTTTTTTTAAGTTATCGAAGCCTACCGTATCCCTTAAAAGTTCTAAATAATGCACTACTTCCGTTTCTCCGCGATACTCGTCGGTTAAACCGAGATAGGTGTTTACGCGCGAACATATCGTAAGGTCGTTTTGCATATCGGCGTTTACGCGTTTTATTACGTTATGACAAGCCGAACACAGCGTTAAAAGTTTTCCGCCGTGATTTTTTGCATAGTCTAGCGAGCGTACAGCCGAAAGTTTGGTGGCGATTTCGTCTTTTGCCGTAGGATATACGGCACCGCAACATTGCCAATTTTCTATTTCTTCCATTTCTATCCCCAGCGCCGACGCCGAAAGTCTGGCATACCTGTCTAGTTCTTTTGCTTTTGTTTTAAGCGTACAACCGGGGTAATAACATATTTTCATAAACGTTCCTATTGTTCTTCTTTATACGGATAAGCCATTTGTTCGGGGTGGAAAACTTCGTCGAATTTTTCGGAAGTTAAAAACCCTAGTTTTACACACGCTTCTTTAAGCGAAATATTTTCTTTATAAGCGAGTTTAGCCGTTTTTGCGGAGTTTTCGTAACCGATATACGGATTAAGCGCGGTTACTAGCATTAAAGAATTGTGTAAATTGTGTTCCATTTTTTGTTTGTTTGCCTTTATACCGCAAACACAGTGCGCTTCGAACGACTTTATTCCGTCCGTAAGCAACCTTACAGATTGCAAAAAGTTATATGCGATAACGGGCATAAACACGTTAAGCTCGAAATTGCCTTGCGAAGCCGAAAACCCTATCGTCGCGTCGTTGCCCATAACCTGAACGGCTATCATAGTCATTGCTTCGCATTGCGTGGGGTTGACCTTGCCCGGCATTATGGACGAACCCGGTTCGTTTTCGGGAATAAAAATCTCGCCCAAACCGTCGCGCGGACCGGAAGCAAGCCACCTTATGTCGTTTGCAATTTTCATTAAATCGCAGGCAAGCGCTTTTAAAGCCCCGTGCGAAAAAACCAATGCGTCTTTAGACGACAATGCGTGGAACTTGTTTTCTGCCGTAACGAAGGTTTTGCCCGTAATTGCGCTGACCTGTTTTGCGACTTCTTTATCGAAACCTTTTACTGCATTAAGCCCCGTGCCGACAGCAGTACCGCCAAGCGCCAACTCTTTAAGTCCGCCAAGCGTTAAAGATATTTGGTTTTTTGTCGCTTCTATCATCTTTCTCCAACCGCTTATTTCCTGAGAAAAAGCAATCGGTACGGCGTCTTGAAGGTGCGTTCTTCCGCTTTTAACTATGCCCTGATTTTCAACTTCAAGTCTTTTAAGCGTTGCAATAAGTTTATCCATCGCAGGGAAAAGTTCGTCTTCTATACCCATAACCGAAGCAATGTGCATTGCCGTAGGAAAAGTATCGTTAGAACTTTGGCTTTTGTTTACGTCGTCGTTAGGGTGAAGCAGTTTTTTACCAACCAACTCGTTACCCCTGTTTGCGATAACTTCGTTGGCGTTCATGTTAGACTGCGTACCGCTACCCGTTTGCCATACGACCAACGGAAAATGTTCGTTAAGTTTTGCCGAAATTATTTCGTCGCAAACTTCACAAATGGCTTTGCATTTTTCGGCGTCAAGTTTTCCTAAATTATAGTTAGCGATTGCCGCCGACTTTTTAAGCACACCGAATGCGCGAGTAATTTCCCTAGGCATTACTTCTACGCCGATTGCAAAATTTTCGTGACTGCGTTCGGTTTGTGCACCCCAATATTTGTCGGCAGGCACTTTTACTTCGCCCATCGTGTCTTTTTCTATGCGATATTCCATAACCGTCTCCCTTTAACAGCTTAGTTTAAGTCTTTAATAATTCGGCGCTACCGCCGTTTGTAATAGCGTATTTCTAACGTTTATACACGCCCAAGTCGGGCTTTTTAGCATTAATATTTAAGCCTTTTTTTTATCGCGCCAAACATTATCAATACATATTATATCGATAATATCACAACCGATTTATAATGTCAAACATCTTACTATAACATTTGCAAATTATTTTACTTTTTTCGTCAAAAAAATTAAAAGCCCCGCAAGATTAAATCTCGCAAGACTTTTACTAAGATTTTTTAATATAAAAACTATGCTGTTTGTTTGGGTTTTATGTACGGACTTACAGATAAATACTTTTTTCTATTTCGGGCAATACGGCATAAACGGATTTACCCATTTTACTTTCAAAATATTCTTTATACTCGTACGTTTTATTCCAGCGGTCAAGCGTGAACGGAAAAATTCCGTACCTTCTCGTCGTATCTATAAAACGCTTTTCTAAAATACAAAAGCCGTTTGCATCGGCAAGCGCGTCGCAAAGAATAATCAGTTTGTCGTAATCGTCGTATTCTATATCTCGAATATATTTTTTTATAAAAGCATATTGCTCGGATGTTATATCTTTTTTACCTATGTCCGCGTCTACGTCTTTTACGGGAAAAGAATGCGTTAAACATACTCTTGCGACTTCGTCCCACCCGTTTAGCATACAATAATCGTAGCCGTCTATAATATGCCTTACCTGAGCGATACCCGTTCTTCTACCTATATCGTGAAGCAAACCGAGTACGTATGCTTTTTCGTCGTCTAGCCCTACTAGTTCGGCAATTATTTTAGACGCCGACGCAACGTTTTTTGAATGGTTCACCCACAGTCCGCTGTTTAATTGTTCGGCAATTTCTAGTTCGTTTTGCGCAACTTTTATGCTGGGTAACATCATTCTTCTCCTGTTTTTTTGTTTAAATAATTTAGCCACAGTCCGTTTTGCGGAAGGGTTTTTACGGCTTTTAAACTAAACTCGTGCAGTTTACCTTTTTTAGCCGAAAACAAGTCTATTCCGTTTTTGTCGCCGTCTACCGTCGGAACGACCACTAGACTTAGTTCGTCTATGCAATCGGCGTTTAAAAACAAACTGTCGGTAAGTCCACCGCCTTCTAGCATCAGTTTTTTTATACCGAACAACGAAAAAAGTTTTTCGTTCATAACGTTTACGTCTATGCAGTTTTTACCGCAAAAAATATAAGATATTCCTTTGTCTTGCAAAAACGCCAAATACCTGTCGTCTACGTCGTCGGTTAAAACTTCTATGATATGCGCATTGTCGTACCCTATGTCTTCGTCTTTTATTACGCTACCGTACCAACCAAGTCTGCCGTGCGGGTCAATAGATACGGCGTAGTAAGGGTGCTTTTTACAAACAAAGTCTTTATGAAAAATTGTCGTATTTTCGTACGGCGTTAAATCGGGCTTTACGCCTTGCGTAAAACTGCCTTCCATAGTTACCCTACCGCAAGCAAAAGCGTCTGCCCCGTACTCTCGGTTAATTCTGTAATACTCTTCGCAAAGAATACCTGCCGTATCCGTATTCATATAGTCGCCAGTTATTTTTCCGTCGACGGATATAAGCATATGTAAAATAATATACGGTTTCATTTTTTACCTTATTTAAGTTTTAAGCCGTCGGAAAAAGCCTGACCGACCTTATCGCCCAAAGCATAGTAACCGTGGGTGTCGCAATCGTAACAAACGGGCTTAAATTTAGTTAAGTCAATTTTACCGTTTGCGTCTAGTATGCTGTCGTCTGCGCTAACGCCTACCACTTCGCCAATACAAATTTCCGTTTGCGTATCGTAGCTTTGCAACTTACACTCTAACGCAAGCGGAAGTTCTTGTATTATAGGTGCGTTTACCTTTTGACTTTTTTCTGTATGCCAGCCAGTGTTTTCAAGTTTGTTTACGTTATCGTTTCCCGAAACAACGCCTACATAGTCGGCGGGAATTACGTTTTTAACATCTGCCATCGAAACGGTAAACTCTTTTGTTTTTAAAATGTTTTTTACCGTTTTATGGTCTGCGCTTAAAACAAGCGTAACCTTTGTCATATCGCATACCGAACCCCACGCAACGTTCATAGCGTTGGGCGTTCCGTTTTCGTCGTAAGAACCGACTATTAACACTGGCAACGGGTAAACGTACGCTTTTGCTTTTAAACTTTTTCTCATAACATATCTCCTTTTTAATTAAAGTACCGACGCGCTTTACTTATCGTTAAGCGATTACCGTTTTATTACGAAAAACGTCACGGTAAAACCTACCGAGACGTTTTTGCTTTATTTTTTCTTTTTGTTTTTTGCTTGGCTCTTTTTAGCGGAAACGAGTTCTTCTTTTTTTGCGCTTACGCTTTCTTTTTGCGTCGCTTCGGCTTTTTCGGGTTTAGGGAAAAACAACGGTATATCTTTTACTAAGTATATTATTATTAAAGCAACACCGCCCAAAATAAACACTATCGACTGCCATTGCGAAGGCGCAAGCCCCAGCACAAACGCACCCCTGTAATCCGTCCTGAAAATTTCTATAAACATACGCCACATACCGTATGCGATAAGGTAAATGTGCATTATAATATTGCATCTGTTAAAATACAAATAGGTTAAAA
>CAYYYD010000014.1:0-18905 GCA_964475885.1 uncultured Christensenella sp. | reverse complement strand
CCAACAAAAAAGTTCCCGCACCGCCGATAAGTCCGCCCATAACGGTTATACCTGCAACATAAAAATTAAAATTTTTGAAATCGTTATCTACCCAATTGTAGACGGCTTGATACAGTTTTGCGAATAAAAACCCGAATGCTATTGCAACGATAACGATAAAAAAAGTAAAGTCCTGAACTTTTTGCGTCATACCTTTCTTTTTGGTAAATGCAAAAAAGACCAAAAGGCAGGCAAGAATACCTATGGCAATAAAAATTCCGTAAGCATAAACAGGTTGCCCAAACAAATAAAACAATGGATCAGGTTTCATAAGCACAATCTCCTTTATCGCATATTATATTACTAAATATGTTTTTTGTCAACTATAAAAGAAATTGTGTGAATTTTATTTGCATTTACCAAACTTTTTGTGTATAATATATAAGCGTTAAGAAAAACAGAAAAATTTTCTGTTTTGTAATTAATGTTTTTAGACTGATATTACTCGGAAGCGTATCGAAGTGGTCATAACGGGCTTGACTCGAAATCAAGTATACGGCAACGTATCGTGGGTTCGAATCCCACCGCTTCCGCCAAAAAAAAGACAGAACTCGTTTCTGTCTTTTTTTGTTGAGTCGATGACCTTGTTTCGGTTCCCGGTTCGGCTTTGCCGTCGTAACGCAAAAATGCAAAAGATTTTTTCGATTATAGGGTTAAAAACAAACGAAACTAGACTTGTTTGTTTTTTACTAAAATCATTTAATATTCTCTTTAAAAACTCTTAAAGCGTTTTTATAACAAATTTTTTCTGTTTCGGTATCGGTAAAACCGGCGTTTAAAAGCGCTTGCGGAATTTTTACGTAGTCGGAAGCCGTTTTAAGTTCTGCGCTAGGCACAAACCCGTCGAAATCGCTACCTAACGCAACGGTATCTACCCCGACGAGTTTTTTAATATGTTTAATATGATTTACAATACACTCGATAAGCGGTTTTTGTTTTTGGGTTTCGGCTTTTAAAAAGTTCGGTACAAAGTTTATACCTATAACACCGCCGTTGTCGGCAAGTTTGAAAAGCATATCGTCGGATAAATTTCTTACGTGCGAACACACCGACCTTGCGTTAGAATGAGAACATACTACAGGCTTACAAGAAATTTTTATCGCATCGTAAAACCCTTTGTCAGACGAATGAGAAAGGTCAACGACTATCCCCAGCCTGTTCATTTCTTTAACCATTTCTAAACCGAACTCGCTAAGCCCGTGCCTAATGTCGGGCGTAATGTAATCGGACTTACCGTTTTTATCGTACTTGCCGTAGTTCGGGTAGCATATACCGTTATAGTAATTATGGTTTAAGCCTATCATTCTTACCCCACGATTATAATAATCGCGAAGTTTACTAAGACTTCGTTCTACAACGCAACCGTCTTCTACGCTTAATAAAACGGATATTTTATTGTTTTTTAAGTTATCTTCTAAATCGGAATAACTACCTATCAAAGAAAGTTCGGGGTTCTTTGATATTTCCGTTTTTAACAGGTCTATCATTTCTAAGCCGACGGCGTATGCGTTTTGCTTATAGTAGTCGTTATAAACGGCAAGCGTTTGAATTGCGACGTTTCCCTGTTTTAATTTTAAAATATCTATGGCGTAACCGTTTTGTTTAAGTCGGGCGTTTAGACCGTTACTTTTATCGGTGTACGCTCGCCACAGCGTATCTGCGTGAAGGTCAAAAATTTTCACCTTTACGTCTCCTAAAAACATAGTCGCTTAAACAATATGCGTTTACGCCAAGAAATTGTTACTTATTTAATATATTATTCGCCCTTAGTACTTCATTACCAAGTCTACGTATTTATCGCGTAGCTCGTCGAACTTACCGTTATATTTTAAGAAAGCGTCGGCGCTTGCTTTTAGCCATTCCGCTTCGTTTTCGTCGGCGAGAATTTTTTTGCAAGCGTTTATCTTTTCTTCTTCGGTCGCATCGCCGTTTACGGTGTTAAACATATTAAACCTTATAAACGCAGGTCTTCTTTCTAAACTTTCTATATCGCGCAGTTCTTCCGGCACATCTAGGTAATTTAGGTCTAACGGAACGTTTTCGTAACCCATAAGTTCTAAAACACCTTTTGCCACGTACTTATGCCCTTTTACCGAAAAATGCATTCCGTCAGAATTGAAAAGACCTTCTTCTTCTCGCATATTTTTGTATGTCTTTTCAAACAAATCGAAAAACATTATGCCTTCTTGTTCGGCGTATTCTTTTAAGAAATCTCTGTAACCCCTTAATGCGTCGTTTACCGCTTGGAAAGATTTCCTTTTGTAAAACCACGGACCTATAAGGTCGGCTTTTTCTTTATTGTCGCCAAGCGTGGGAATGTCGGGTTTTTCTTCTAGCAATTCGTTAGTTGCATAATCGGACATTAAAATAGGTATAATGCCCTTTTGCTTACAATACTTAACAAACCTTTTAATACCCTGACGATGACTTTCGTTTCTCTTTTCGCGGTCTTTTAAAAGTTCGGGCGTAACTTCTTTAAAACTGTCGTATAACCAAACGCCTACATCGTTTCCGCCGAAACAGATTACGCAGTAGTCGGGCTTTATAGCAAATACTTCGTCTTGCATTAAACAATCAATCATATCTGCCCTGTTTCCGCCGATACCACGGTTAAAAAGGTAGCACCTGTCCTTTTGCGTGTGCATAAACGCGCGCATATCGTTTAGGTAATATGCGTGCGCCAAAATACTGTCGCCTAAAAATGCAATTTTTTTGTCTTTAAATTCTTTGTTAAACATATTATTTTCTCCTTAAATCTGCGATTTTATATATTAGAAAGTTTTTCTATTGCGTTGTCTATGTTTACAATTTTTTCTAGCAAATTGTTTTGAACGTAAAAGTAGTGGTTAGACGTTTCGTAGCCGATTTTACTGTCTTGACTTGCGATTTTAATTAAAGAAACGGTAAGTTTGCGCATTTTTTTGAATACCGACAACAATTCTTCTTTGTTATTTTTAAGGTCGCATTTCAAATAGGCATACTCGGTATGAAGCAAATCGTAGTAAAAATGGTTAAGCGACGCTTGTGCGTAAAGCAAAAGTTCTTTTATTTTTTCGTCCGGATTCTGTATGCTTTGTAAAACTCTTACAGAAGCGTTCATATTTTTTACCAACTTTTTCATTTGCTTTACATACACTTCGTAACCGTAAGGCACAACCCAATGCTTGTAGTCGTCGAAAGAAAAACATACCATCGTAGACGGTTTTTCGTCGGGTTCTAAACTTATAAGGTTAGCGGTCCCCAAAGTTTTAGGCGAATCGTAAAGTCCGCTTATATCGAACGGATATTCTTTAAAACCTTTACCGTAAAGTTCTACCGCTTGTTTAACCTTTTCGGCGCTTTGCCCGTAATAGTCTTTATACCATTCGTTTACGGTCTTACCGTTAGTCAACGCGTTTACAAGGTCTAGCGAAGGCGAAGGATAACCGCCCAACGTCCAAGAAAGCATATAATCGGTTACGTTGTGTTTTTTAAGATTTTCTATATGTTCGGCAACCAAATCGAATGCGGGAAGATACGGAACGCAAGAACACTCCCAACTGTTGCCAGTTTGCGTTTTTGCAAGTACGCGATGCCCGTATTTTTTTGCGTAATCGAAAGTTTTTACGGCAAGTTTGCTGGGGCCGGGGTTAGATATAGAATAGTCTATTATAGTGTTTTTTACACCGCCTTTTTTAATTGCGAGTTGGTATTCGCTGACGACCAGAACGGAAGCGTCTTTATCTAAAAGTTCCATTGCCCTTTCTACTTGTTTATCCGTCCACCCCATAAAGTCCGAATAACCCCAAGCGCTAGCCAAAAGTTCTGCACCCGTGTTACTGTCTTTTAGCGCTTTTAGTATTATGTTGTTGACAGAAGTAGCCGATTCTTCGGCAGGAATATTTTTACACACTTTACAATCGGTATCAGGTCTGTAATTACAGTGCGTCATATTTTCGGACATTGTAACGGACATAACTCCGCCTAAGTTACCTATGTTTTTTACCAAGTCCTTTACCGCTTTATAAAGGTAGTCTTTTACTTCTTTTTGTTCGAAACACAAAGCGCCGTAGCCGTTTTCCGTTCTGCCCAATAAATGCGGAAATCTTTCGAAATCGGCAAGCGGTAAAGAACGCGGTTCGTTTAAATAAAGGTATACTTTTATACCGAATTTTTCTGCCCTGTCGGTTAATTCTTTTAGGTTTTTACGACGCTTTTCGTAACCCCTAGAATATTCCGGCTTAAACGGATAATAAGATAGTTTAGATAAAACACCGTGTATCATTATGGCGTTTACGCCGTTTTCGGCATACAAACTTAGTTGCTCGTCGGACATATAACTTTTACCGTCTAAAACAAACACGTCTCCGCACGGGGTTATGTACCCGTGAATAAGTTTTAAGCCGTTATGGTTTTTGTTTTTGTAATCTATAACTTTTAAGTCTTTAAAAAAGTCGAAATACTTATAATCGGCAACCGAGTATTTTTTTACGGTTTTAGCGATTTTTTCCGTTTGACTTATCTGTTCTTCGGTTAAAGGATAGTAATAAACGGAATCGCGTTCGGGCTTAATGTCGCCTAGTTTAACGTGCAAAAAGTCTTCTTCTTTTATAATAAACTCGAACTTATCTTCTGAAAAACCTAACATTTCCCTTATCTGAGAATACGGTAGCAAATGCCAATTGTTTCTTATAACTGTTATGTAGCCTTCGTCTGTAAACCTGTCGTCGAATTTAATTTTTCTTAAACCCAATCTAGTTGCTTCTTTGCGTATGGTTTTAGCGTCAGTTAAAAGAACTTGCGCAAGTTTTCTGACAGGAACTAAACCGTAATTTCTGAATATAACGGTTTGCCATTCGGTGGGAAAATTAAGGTCTTGACTTCTAATTTTTTTAATTTCGGGTAACATTTTCTCTCCTTACGTAAAACGTAAAACAATTTTTATACATTGTAACATAACCGCAACGTCTTTTCAATAATAAAAAAAGAAAAATTTAGATAAATTTCTAAATTTTTCTTTTTTGTTTTTTATTATTCGATTATTCTATTCCGCTTCGAACATATCTGCAAGACGGCGCACTGCCAAGTAATCTTTTTTGACTACCTGATACACCGTTTCGGGCGTTGCCGTTTGATAAGGTTTTTCGACTTCTAAAGAGAACACGCCCTTGTAGTTTATTTTTTTAAGCGCCTTTACGACTTTAACGAAATCTACCTTTTGGGTAAACGGTCTTTCGTGCAAGTCGTGATGAAAGTCTACGTCGTGAATGTGTAAAGCCTGAACATAATCGCCGAGAGCGGTAATAAGTTTTTCTGCCGAAGTGTTAAGCCCTATCAGTTCTGCGTGGCCTACGTCTACGCAAGCGATAAAATCTTTGTCGTTTACCGCTTTAAGGTGCGCTAAAAAGTCTTTTTCGTCAGAACACGCCGCAGGGCACACTACCCCGTCCGCTACCCAATTCCACATATTTTCGGTTGCGATTTTTACACCGCAAGACTTTGCGAAAGGTAAAAGTTCTAAGTACATTTCCGCATTGTCTTCGGCGCACTTAAAGTTGTCGGGGTGAATTACGCAGATTTTTCCGCCCAGTTCGGCGGTACATTCTATGGCTTTTTTAAGCGTATCTCTTACAACCTGGTTTGCCACTGGAAAAGGCGCGTGAATTTGGTTGCAACCTATTTCTAAATCGTCGGCGTATTTTTTTATATCTCTTATATAACTCAAATACCCGTCGTGCGCAAGCGGATGATAGCAGTACTTTGTAGAGCCCGTTGCGTAACAGTAGTTTACCATACGCAAAGAAAAGTCGTAATCGAAATAATCGAAGCCCGCTTTCTTTACGTATTGTAACGCCTGTTTTTCGCCGACAACATTTGCCACGGGGTCAATCGGCATAGAAACTTTCATACTTATCTTTTTTCTACCAATACTTTTTTAAGTTTTGCAAATCTGGGAAGCCCGTCTTCTTTTACGATTTTGGTTTCGCCCTGAATTAACGGAAGCGCATACTTAACGAATTCTTCGGAAATACCCGTGCCGTTGTTGGTAATCCATTCTAACGGAACGGTCTTTTCGGTGTTTGCGGCAAGTTCTAACGGAAGAAGTTTATATTCGCATTCGTACTTATCGCCTTCTTTTCTTGCGTAGCAAACCATTTTGTCCGTTTCGCCGTTTACTGCCGACCTAACCGCTTGTCTTCCTGCTTCGAATGTTTCTTCTATATCTGTCTGGCTTGCCGAATGAGCGGCGCACCTTTGCATTAACGAAAGTTCGATGGCACGAGTTTTGACGCCCGTCTTTTCTTTAATAATGCCTGCAAGCGTAGAAGCTACACCGCCGAGTTGTGCGTGACCGAAACTGTCTCTCGATGCGGCGGAACCCAACGCTTCTACGATTAGAGTACCGTTTTTGTCGTGAATACCTTCGGACAAGCAAACGATACATTTGTTGTTGTTTTTCTTTAAAACTTCTTTTACGTCTTCTACGAACTTGTCTACGTCGAAAGCGACTTCGGGAAGATAAATAAGGTCTGCGCCCAAGCCCTTGTGGTTAGCGAGCGCCGCAGAAGCGGTAAGCCAACCTGCGTTTCTGCCCATTGCTTCTATAATACAAACCATACCCGTGTCGTAAACTTTTGCGTCTAGGTTGATTTCCATAATGGTCGTAGCGATATATTTTGCCGCAGAAGCAAAACCCGGGCAATGGTCTGTGCCGTACAAGTCGTTATCTATTGTTTTGGGAACGCCGATAACGTTTATGTCGTAGCCCGACTTTGCCATATACTTGCTTATTTTGTTGCAAGTGTCCATAGAGTCGTTTCCGCCGTTGTAGAAAAAGTACCTTACGTCGTATTTTTTGAATACTTCTAAAAGTCTTTTGTAATCGGTATCGTCTACCGAAGCGTCTTTTAATTTATATCTTACCGAACCCAACGCCGAAGAAGGAGTGTACTTTAACAGTTCTAATTCTGCCCTGTCTTCTTTGCCGATGTCGTACATTTCTTCGTTAAGTATACCCCTGATACCGTGTACAGCACCGTATACGGCGGTAACGTTTTCAGAATCTAAACCTTCTAAAAATACACCTGCCGCACTTGCGTTGATAACCGAAGTAGGTCCGCCCGATTGCGCGAATATAAGCGCGCCTTTTAAATTTTTCATAATACTATTTCTCCTGTATGTTTATTTTCCTAATATTTTTGCAGCCGTTAAAAGTTCTTCGTTAAAAGTCTTTGGCGTGTTAAACGCTTCTTCGAACGGTATGCCTATAATCTGGTTGCCCCTTATACCTATTGCACTGGAAACGGAATCTTCTTCGTTTAGCATTTCTACGGCTTTAACCGCGAAACGCGTTGCCAAAATTCTGTCTGCCATCGTGGGTGAACCGCCCCTTTGCACGTGCCCTAAATGTGTAATTTTAATGTCTACGTGCGCGTGCTCGTTAAGGTATGCGACTATTTCGTCTCTATTCCCCGCACCTTCGGCTAAAACTATCATATTAGAAGTTTTTCCGCGTAACTTACTTTTACGCAAAGACTTTGCTATTTCTTCTAAATCGAAGGGCTTTTCGGGAATTAAAATATATTCGGCACCGCCTGCGATACCCGAATACAAGGCTATGTCACCGCAATGACGACCCATAACTTCTACCAAAGAAACACGGTCGTGCGACTGCATAGTATCCCTTAAATTGTTTATTGCCGAAAGCACGGTATTAACCGCCGTGTCGAACCCCAAAGTATAGTCGGTATACGCAAGGTCGTTGTCTATCGTACCAGGTATACCCATACACTTAACGCCGAAATTATCCGAAAGGTCTTTTGCACCCCTAAAAGAACCGTCTCCGCCGACGACGATAAGACCTTCTATTCCGTACGCTTCCAAAGTTTCCGCCGCCTTTCTTTGACCTTCTAGCGTTACGAATTCCGGACACCGCGCGGTTTTTAAAAAGGTACCGCCACGTTGAATCATATCGGAAACAGAACGGTTTTCCAATTCTTTTAACTGCCCTTTAATAAGCCCGTCCCAGCCCCTTTCGATACCGAAGACCTGCATACCCATATAACGCGCCGTTCTTACTGCCGCACGGAGCGCGGCGTTCATACCCGGTGCGTCTCCGCCACTTGTTAAAACACCTATTCTTTCCATAAAAGTCTTCCTTTGAATATATTTGAAAATTTATTTTATTTTACCATAAACGCAAAATATTATCTACTTTTTTTATACCGATTTTAATTTTTTCTGAAAAAAATTATTTGTTCGTCGGTAAGCAGGTTTTTAAGTTCGCTTATAAGCCCTTCGCAACGCCTTACGCTTACCTTTGCGTTGTAACGTTTGTCGCCTATCGCCAAAATTACCATAATGTTTCCGGGGTAACTTTCGCAAACGTCTAAAACGTTGTCTAGCGTTTCTTTTTTGTCGTCGGGAAGAATTAGCCCTAAGTACTCTTTATCGTTGCTTTTTTCGGTTTTCTGCTTTATTTCCAACCTTTCTACATTATCTGCCACAATCTGTGCGACGCCGTCTTTTATTTGAAGTCTACCGCTGACCTTTACTACTTCTTCGGCGTTTAATACCGTACGAACTTTATCGAACACTTTGGGAAAGACTATTACTTCTATCTGACCGTACAAGTCTTCTAAGGTAACGAACGACATCGTCGCACCGCTTCTGGTAGAAAGATTTTTTATTTCGGAAATTATTCCGCCCATAGTAACCGTTTCGCCTTCGGTTACGTCGGTATACGTTCTGGTTGTAACAGCAGTTCCGTCTTCTTCTTCGCCCGTGGTTACTTCTTCGAACGATTCTAAACGCTTTGTCGAAAAGGTAAACGAATCGAAGTATTCTTTGTAATCGGCAAGCGGATTGCCCGTTAAATATATTCCGCAAACTTCTTTCTCTTTCATAAACTTTTCTTTCGAGTTGAATTCGGGAATGTCGGGGTACTCTATTTTTAACGCTTCGTCTTCTTTTAAAAGGGTGTCGAACATAGAAATCTGGGCAGAGTTTTTGTGTTTTTCCCTATCTAATACCCTGTCTAAAAATTCCGAATACACTGCAAGCAGTTGCGTACGCGGACGATTAAAACAGTCGAACGCGCCTGCCAAAATAAGGTTTTCTAACATACGCTTGTTTAGGTTAAGACGCGCACACCTGTCTATAAAGTTTTCGAAACTCGTAAACTTTCCGTTTTGGTCGCGTTCGTCGGTTATGCTTTGAATAAGCCCCAAACCTATATTTTTTATTGCGCCCATACCGTAACGTATGGTTTTGTTCTTTACCGTGAACAACGCGCATGACTCGTTAATGTCGGGCGGAAGCACGGGTACGCCTTCCGATTTAGCGTACGTAGTGTACTGCCTTATGTCGGTAATGTTGGTTATGCGGTTGTTTAAAAACGCAGTAATAAACTCGGGTAAATAGTAGGCTTTTAAATACGCCGTTTGATAAGTTACCACCGAATACGCGGCCGCATGAGATTTGTTGAAAGCGTATTTTGCGAAGTCCTTCATTTCCGACCATATTTTTTTTGCGACGTCTTCGGGAACACCGCGCTTTAAACACCCGTCTATTCCTTTAATGACCTTGCCGTTTTCGTCTACCGTATCGGGACGACCGTTTATAAACACGGCTTCTTCGCGAATCATGTCTTCTACTTTTTTCTTACCCATCATACGGCGAACCATATCGGCTTGTCCCAAAGTGTAGCCGGCTAAATCTTGAACTATTCTCATAACCTGCTCTTGGTAAACGATACAGCCGTAAGTCTGCTCTAGTATGGGTTTTAGTAAGGGATGCAAAAACTTTACTTTTTGCGGATTGTGTTTGTTTTCTACGAATCTTGGAATAGAATCCATAGGCCCCGGTCGATAAAGCGAAACCGCGGCGATTATGTCTTCTAGACAAGTCGGGCGTAAATCTTTTAAAAACCTTTTAAATCCGCCCGATTCTAGTTGGAATATAGCGTCTGTGTTTCCGCTGGATATAAGTTCGTAAACTTTGGGGTCGTCGTACTTACTGTTAGAAAAATCTATTTCTACGCCGTAGTTTTCTTTTACGTACTCTATACAGTTTTTAATATCCGAAAGGTTGCGTAGTCCCAAAAAGTCCATCTTTAAAAAGCCCAGATGTTCTAGTTCTACGCCCGTGTATTGGCTGGTAATATCTTCTCCGTTTCTGCTAAGTGGCATATGTCGGTCTAAAACATCGTGCCCGATAATAACACCGCAGGCGTGCGTACTGCTTTGCCTTGGCGTGTCTTCTAGGCGCATTGCAATATCGACGACTCGTTTTATTTCGGCGTCCGTTTCATACATTTCCAAAAGTTCGGGAACGGCAAAGTGCTGAGAAGTAAGCCCGTCTTTTTCTTCTTTTTCGTTGGGCTGATAAAACCCGAACACCTTTTGTAAAATGTTAGGTCTTTTAATTTCTACTTCTTTACCGAACCTTACTATTTTATTCGGAATGGATTTAGTAATTTTGTCGCACACGGCGTAAGAAACGTCTAGCGCCCTGCCCACGTCTTTTATGGCGTTTTTAGCCGCCATAGTACCGAACGTTACAATTTTACATACTCTGTTTTCGCCGTACTTGTTACGCACGTATTCTATTACTTCTTGGCGTCTGCAATCTTCGAAGTCAACGTCGAAGTCGGGTGCGGAAACACGTTCTGCATTTAAAAAACGTTCGAAGTACAAGTCGTACTTTAAGGGGTCTATGTCGGTAATTCCTATAAGATACGCTACTACCGAACCGGCACCGCTACCACGCCCCGGTCCGACGGATATACCCATTTTACGCGCGGCGTTTATGTAGTCCCATACTATAAGAAAGTATTCTATAAAACCCTGTTTTTCTATAACAGCCAACTCGTTTTCTATTCTTGCTTTAATTTGCTCGGTGTAACCGCCATATCTTTTTTTAACGCCTTCGTCTAAAAGTTTGCGCATAAAAACGATGGGCTCGTCCCCGTTTTCGGGTATATACCTAGGGAACATATAATGCCCGTAAGTAAACTCGAAATTACATTTATCTGCGACTTCCAACGTATTTTTAAGCGCTTCTTCGTCGTCGGGAAAGGCTTGTTGCATTTCTTGGTAACTTTTAAGATAATAGTCGTCGGAATTAAACTTCATTCTAGTTTCGTCAGAATACTTTCTGCCCGTCTGAACGCACAACAAAACGTCGTGCGGTAACGCGTCTTTTTTGTCTACATAGTGCACGTCGTTGGTTGCAACGAGTTTTATGCCGTATTTTTTAGAGTATTGCCTTAAATATTGGTTTACTTCTAATTCTTCTTTTAGTCCGTGGTTTTGAATTTCTAAATAAAAATCTTCGCCGAAAACGTCTTTAAACCAGCAAACCAGTTGCTCTGCCTTTTGGTAGTTGTGCCTTAAAATTGCTTGCGGAATATCGCCGGCTATACAAGCCGAAAGGCATACCAGACCTTCGCTATGCTCTTTTAAGGTTTTTAAATCTATTCTGGGTTTGTAGTAGTAGCCGTCTCGAAAGGCTATTGCGTTTAACAACGAAAGGTTTTTGTAACCCTGTTCGTTTTTTACAAGCAATACCAAATGACGCCTGTCGCTTTCGTTGTCTTCGGTAACACCTTTTGCCTTTACGTGCAAGTCGTCGCAAACGTAAAATTCCGTGCCGAAAATAGGCTTAACCGTAGGTTTGCCGTTGGCTTTTGCCTTTTTGTTGTAGGCACAGCAGGTATCGTAAAAACTGACCGCGCCGTAAAGGTTGCCGTGGTCGGTCATTGCAAGTGCGGGCATCCCCATTTCGCCTGCTTTTTTTACGGCTAGCGGAATTGTGGTCAACCCGTCTAAAAGACTGTATTCTGTATGTACGTGTAAATGAACGAAATCTGACATAGGTTTTTCCTTATAGTTCGTTTGCGATGGCGACTATTTTTCTTAGTCGGTGATTTAAACAACTTTTGCTTACGTTTAGTTTGTCGGCTAGTTCGGTTAAAGTGTCTTCGGGATTAGAAAGCCTTAAAACCGCCGTTTCTTTTAAATCGGGTTTTAAAGTGTCCAGTCCGATGGTTTGAGATATTTTTTCTACGGCGTCTATTTGTTTTGCCGACGCTTCTATCTGCCTGTTTACGTTACCCAAGTCGCAGTTTTTTTGGCGGTTACTGTTGTTGGATAAATCTCTGTTTATAATAATGTCGGTAAGTTTCAGCACGCTTAACGGCGCTGGCAAAAAAGCAATGAAATCTTTTATTTCTTCGGCGCTTTTTATGTAAACGATATAACTGTCTTTTCTTCTGGTAATTTTTGTAAGCACCCCGAACTCGGCAAGTTTTTCGCTGGTTTCTAACGCCGGCGTGTAATGAGAAAAAACCATTTCTAAATGATAGCCCGTATTTGACGACGCCTGCGAATTAGGAATGGTACAGCTTCCGCAAGAAGCGTAAAGCCCCCTTATAAACGACCTAAGGCAACATTCCTTTTCGGTAATGCTTCCGTAAAATTTTAGATTGACGACCGTTTCGCCGTTTTTTTCTAATATTATACCAAGGTCGGTTAAAATTTCGTACGCCCTAGAACCGCCTACGCTTATTACTATTTTATCTTTAGAATTAAGCCTGTCTTCCGATACGGAAATTTCCCTTACGTCGTAATTGAAAACCGACTTTAAAAGCAAAGAAACCTGCATTGCGATGTCTTCGGAACCGACCTTAAACTGAAAACCCAGTTCCCCGTCTTTTTCGAAAATTTCGCCCGAACCCCTAACGATACCGCACAAGAAGGCTTTTTTGCAATGTTTTTCTTTTAACGGTTTAAGGAATATTTCGTTTTTTAGGCTTTCGCCGAAATTCATAAATTTTTCTCCTTAAAACTTTTAAACCTAAACTCCGGCGTTTTGCCGTTTATATTGCAAATTCTGTCTAGCGGAATATTAAGCCTTTTAACAAGTTTTTCCGCCAAAGATATTTCGCCTACTCTGTCGGGCGTATGAGCGTCTGAATTTATTACGAATTTTACGCCCGTGTCTAAAATTTTTAAAATCTCTTCGTCGGTCAAATGCACTTTTTTAGAACTCAATTCTAAATACGTTCCGTAGTCGGAAGCGACCTTGGCAATCTCTACCGCGTCCGAATAACAACAATAGTTTAAGTGCGTTATTACGTCTACGGGGTTGTTTTTTATTACGTTTATAAACGCCTTAGTATTGGCTTTAATTAACGAATTAGGAACTTTTTCCGCCTTAAAAGTAGAATAAACAAGGTTTGGAATTCCCAACGAAAAAATACTTTTGGGCTTAAACAAAATGCACTTGTGCATTCCTGCCAAAAACAAATCGAAACTGTCGTATCTGTCGGGCGACAAGTCGGTTTTACCGCTTTCGCTTATTATATTAGACTCTATACCGCAAAGAACCTGAACCCCCGTTTGTTTGCTTGCCTGTCTGCACAATTCGAGAAGTTGGGGCAATTTTCTTTTTCTTAACCCGAAAGCGGGGTGAGAAAAGCCGTGGTCGGTTATGCCGACCTGCTTTAAGCCCTTTTCTTTTGCGACGACGCTGTTTTCTAAAACGGTGCCTTTGCCGTGGCTGAACACCGTATGCGTATGATAATCTGACGAAAGTATCATTAAAATTCCCCTACGTACTCTATCTCTTCTTGTAGTTCTACGTTAAATTTGTTTTTCACTTTGGTTTTTATCAGTTTTATAAGTTTGTATACATCGGTCGCCGTTGCTCCGCGTTCGGTTACTATAAAGTTGCAATGCTTGTCGGAAACACTTGCTCCGCCCACACTTACGCCTTTTAACCCCGAACGTTCTATAAGCCAACCTGCCTTGCGGTTTTTGGGGTTTTTGAATACCGAACCACACGATTTACCCTTTGGCTGATTAAGTTCCCTTAAAACCGAAAATCTGCGCGCAAGTTCTTTACACTTGTTCTTGCAATCGCAAACCGGCAACTTAAACTCTGCCGACAAAACCACTTCGGCATCGTCTAAAAGTTTGCTTCCCCTGTACCTAAACTTGCAATCGTTTTTATTTAGCCTGACAAGTTTACCCTGCCTTAAAAGGTCTACGGTTACTATATAATCGGAAATATTGCAACCGTAAGCGCCGGCATTCATAACCACCGCTCCGCCCACCGTTGCCGGAATACCCGACAGCGCTTCTAGACCGCTAAACCCGTTTTTAACGGAAAACTCCGCAAGTTTTCTAAGCGTTACACCCGAAGCGCAAATGACAGCGCCGTTTTTTATTTTTATTCCGTTTAGGTCTTTGGTAGAAACGACGACGCCGTTATACCCTTTATCGGAAAAAAGAATGTTGGTGCCGTTACCTAAAATTTTTACGGGTACGGCAAACGCTTGGGCAAACTCTAAAACCGTTCTTAATTGGTTAAAAGATTGCGTTTTAACGAAATACTTTGCGCAACCGCCCACGCCGTATCCGGTAAAAGAGCCTACGGGATAATCGGTTTGCACCGTTATTCTTCCGCAAGTTTTAAGGCTTTGTAAAAAGTCCATATCACTCCTTATACATTTTACTATAATTTATATTTTTTTTCAAGTTATATCAAAACATTTTTAATTTTTGGCAAAACCGTTTTATCTCCGTTAATATATTTTAGCGCGTCGTTATTTAAATCTTCTAGCAATTCTTTCGAAGAAAAAGCCGAAACGGTATAATCTCCGCCGTTAAACTGCATATCGTTTAGGGTTTGTATGTCGTATTCGTTTTTGTAAAAATGTGAAAACATACATATTTTATACAGTTTTTGTTGGACTTCTTGACCGATAAGGTAGTCTATGAATTTTTCGGAATACACCGATTTTACCGAGTCGTCAGAAGTTAGCGCTATATATTGGTAAAGGTCGTTAAACTCCGTAATCGGGTAAGACAAAACGCTAAAACCCCTGTTGCTAAATCTAACTACGTCGCGTTGCGTTCCTAAAAAAAATCGGTGCTTTCCGTCAACGAAGTCTATATACGCTTCTAACGGACTTTTTACGGTAACTTCTTCGAAATTTCGTTGCGACAAGCAAAGGTTTACAAGCGGTAAATTGTTTAGCGCCTTAGAAACTATCAATGAGTTTTTCGCGTTTTTTTTGCCTTCGAACTTAGGGTTTTCAAACAGCACGTATCCGCCCCTGCACCACGGCACTGCGTACTGCTTGTCGCCGACCGTTCCGCCGACAGACGACGCCGAACACGATAATTGCTTCATACCCGAAAAAATCGTTCCCGCCCCGAAAGACACCATATCGGGTATTATGCCGTCTTGCAAACTTTTTAGCGCCCCGTCGGTAGTATACGACTGAACCATAACCAAAACGCCGTCGTGCTTTTTTTCGAAAGAACTTGCCACGTCTAAAAGAAATTGTTTTCTAGAACCGTAACCGCCTTCGAAAGTTTCTACGTGCCACAGTGTAAGAACGCCTTTATAGTCGGAAGACTTTACGAATTCTTTTTCGGCGGATATTTTTTCGGCGCCGACGAAGATAGTAAAAAGTATACAAAAAACGGACAGTACGCCTGCCAAAACTCTGTTAAACTTCATAATAAAAGTATATTACGCGCAGTAATAAAAAAAGACTTCCCCTTGCGGAAAAGTCCTTTACTGTTTGCTATTCGCTTACCGTTTATATTTTTAATGCGTTGCGTTTGGTACCCACCGTTGCGCTAGTTAAGTTGCAAACGTCAAATGTCTGTTTTATTACTTCGTTTACATCTTTTAACGTTACCGAATCTATTTTGTTTATCCTTTGGTTAAAGTCTAGTTCTTTGTCCATAAAAAGCATATACTTACCGTGCAAAAGCATTTGCGAAGCCGTGCTTTCCCTTCCCATTATAAACGCACTTTTAATCTGTTCTTTTCCGCGTAAAAACTCTTGTTCGGTTACGCCGTTTTTTTGAATTTTTTCTATTTCTTTTATAATGAATTTAGTCGCTTGATCGCGCTTATCGGTATTGACGCCTGCATAAATTTCCAGTACACCGCAATCTTTGTAAAGCGATAAATAAGAATACACGCTGTAAGCAAGCCCCATTTGTTCTCTTACAGTCTGAAAAAGCCTGCTACTCATTCCGCCACCGAAAATTACGTTTGCAACATTTACGGCATCGGCTTTATCGGAATCCATTTTAACAGAAGGCATTGCAAAAGCGATATGCGTTTGCTCTATTTTTTTTGTTTTATAAAGGTGTTTGTTACACATCGTATTGCTTTGTTTTTGCGGTTTACAATTAAACCTTGTAAATTTGTCGGCAAAAAGTTTTTCTACCAATTCGCAAGCGTCGTCGAAGTCTACGTTTCCTGCAAGCGATATAACGACGTTGTCCGACGTATAATACTTGTCCATATACGCTTCGGCGTCTTTTCGGGTAAACGACAAAACGTTTTCTTTCGAACCGAGAATGGTTCTTCCCAACCCGTCTTTGCCGTGATAGGCTTCTGCCAAAAGGTCTAAACAAACGTCTTCGGGCGAGTCTTCGCTCATATTTATTTCTTCTATTATAACGCCTTTTTCTTTTTCCGTTTCTACCGCGTCGAAAGTAGCGTTAAAAAACAGGTCGGACAACACGTCTAGACATTCGGCTAAATGGTCGGAAGTAGATTTGGTATAGTAACAGGTCATTTCTTTCGAAGTGAATGCGTTTATCTGGGCGCCTATCCTGTCTATATAATCGGAAATTTCAAACGAAGAACGGTTAGATGTGCCCTTAAACAACATATGTTCTATAAAATGCGAAATGCCGTTTTCTTTTTCAGTTTCGTTGGCGCTTCCCGTTTTGACCAAAACACCTGCCGAAACGGAAAACAACCCGTCTATTTTGTCTACCACTAACCTAAGTCCGTTATTGAATTTTTTTGTATATCTCATAAATGCTCCGTTATTGATTTATATTTTCGCTGACGGTAGTTAATTTATAACCCGAATTTATATAATACTTTATAATGTCGGGTAACGCTTTTAGCGTGTGTTCTTTGGGGTGCATTAAAATAAGGTCGCCGTTTTGCGGATTTTTAACCGCGCGTTTATACACAAGCGCACTGTCGAAATCTCTCCAATCGATTGTGTCTTTGCTCCACATTATTACCTTGTACCCTAAACTATAAGCCACTTCTAGCGTATCGTCGGAAAAACTGCCGGAAGGCGGTGCAAAAAGCGTGGGCGTTACGCCCGAAAGCGCTTGTATTACCACGCCCGTTAAGTTTATTTCTTGATAGTTTTTTTGATAATCTATGGTTTTATGGTCTAAATGAAAGTACCCGTGGTTACCTATTTCGTGCCCGCTTTCGGCAATTTTTATAAGCGTGTCTTTATTATCGTCTGCCCAGCATCCGCCCACGAAAAACGTTGCTTTTACGCCGTAGAAGTTTAAGACGTCTACCATTTGACAAACCACTTCAGAATTTTCGTACACGTTTATCATTAAAGAAACGTTGTTGTTTTCTTTATTGCCGTTATAAATCGCCTGAACCCTTTCTCCGCCGTAAATGGGAACAATGTTTTCCGGAAAAAAACTTACCACGCTAACTACGATAATTACCGCGCCTAGTATCAGATTGGTAATTACGGTCAGCCTTTTGTTTAGTATTTTCATTTTACCGCACCTCTATTCAGTATTTTATGCTTTTCGCGTGCGGTAAAATTACCTTTTACTAAAAAATATGCAAGGCGTTTGCCTTGCATATCCGTATTAGTCTTTTACGATTTCAAGAAGTTTAAGGTCGATACCCTTATCGCCTATTTTGATAATTTCTACCTTAACCTTGTCGCCGATATGCAACACTTCTTCTACGCTTTCTATTCGTTTAGTGCTCATTTTGGAAATATGAATAAGTCCGTCTTTACCGGGGGCGAGTTCGCAGAACGCACCGACCTTAGGCAAAATTCTTACTACTTCGGAAATAAACATATCGCCTACTTCGGGGTCTTTAGCAATAGACATAATAATCGCTTTTGCCCTTTCGCAATTTTCGATAGGACCTACGGTAGAGATATAACCCCTTCCACTGTCGTCTTCGTTAAAGTCGATTTCGGTATTCGTTTCTTCCATAATCTTTTTGATTACGCACCCCTGCTTACCGATAACGTCGCCAATCTTTTCGGGATTGATTTCGAAGTTAACAATCTTAGGAGCGTAAACGGAAAGTTCGGGTCTGACTTCGGGTACGCATTCTAACATTTTAGAAAGTATAAACTGTCTGCCTTCGTTTGCCTGATTGATTGCGGTATGCATAATTTCTTCGGATATACCTTTAATTTTAATATCCATTTGAATAGCGGTAATACCGTTTTCGGTACCTGCAACCTTAAAGTCCATATCGCCTAAGAAGTCTTCTAAACCCTGAATGTCGGTAAGAACCCTAAATTCGCCAGTTTCTTGATTTTTAATAAGCCCCATCGCTACGCCGGCAACGGGCGCTTTAATAGGAACGCCTGCGTCCATTAACGCCATGGTAGAACCGCAAACGGATGCCATAGACGACGAACCGTTAGAAGACAAAATGTCGTTTACCACGCGGATTGCGTAGGGGAACTCGTCTTCTGACGGAAGTACGGGAATCAACGCTCTTTCCGCAAGCGCGCCGTGTCCGATTTCACGCCTTCCGGGAGATTTAATTGCCTTTGCTTCGCCCGTGCAGTAGCCGGGGAAGTTGTAGTGGTGCATATATCTCTTAGAAGTTTCTTCGTCTAGACCTTCTAATTTCTGCGCTTCGTTTAGCATACCTAAGGTACAAGTCGTCATTGTTTGAGTTTGTCCCCTGGTAAATATTGCCGAACCGTGAACTCTGGGTAAAATACTTCTTTCGCACCAGATGGGGCGAACATCTTTTAAGCCCCTGCCGTCGGGACGAATACCCTTGTCGAATATTTTAGCGCGAACCTTTTCTTTGGTAAGATA
>CAYYYD010000013.1:0-31319 GCA_964475885.1 uncultured Christensenella sp. | reverse complement strand
AAAAAAAGACCGCACCACGGTCTTTTTTTTATCTGCCTTTATTAAGTTTTTAGTCTACTGCCTTTTAAGGGGTAATTTTAATACTTTATAATACGGCTGTTATTTGCGTTTTAGCAAATAACAAAAGCGATAGCGACGCAAAAATTTATTTTTGCAAGTCGTGTAATGTTATATTAAAATACTCTAACCACTTTTTATACTTGTCTTGACAAGATAAACACGTATCGGTTAAATAACCCTTTTCGTTATTCCACTCTTTTAATCCGCGATAATAAAACAGTTTGTGTTCTTCGTCTATAATAAACGGAACAATATTGTTTGCCAAACACTCTTTAAACATTATAAGTCTGCCCACGCGACCGTTTCCGTCTTGAAACGGATGAATACTTTCAAAATCTTTATGAAACTGTAAAATATGCGCTAAACTCTTTTGCTCAATGTTATTATAGGAAATTAAAAGTTTTTTCATCTCTTCCTTTACATTTTCTGGCTGACAAGTTTCGTTACCGCCGACTTCATTGGGCAATTTTTTATAATCACCCACGTTAAACCAAACTTTTCTGCTGTCGCATGTTCCGTTTTTTAAAATAAAATGAAGTTCTTTAATCATCGATTCGCTAAGCGTTTTAGTAGCATTGTCTATTACATAGTCTACGCATTTAAAATGATTTACCGTTTCTACAATATCGTCAACGTTGATTATCCCTTTTTCTAACCCGATAGTATTTGTATCAAAAATATACCTTGTTTGGTCGTGAGTTAAAGTACTACCTTCTATGTGGTTAGAATTATAAGTAAGTTCGATTTGTGTTTTATAATAAATTCCACCGCTAAGTTTTATATCTTTTTGCTCTTTTAAAATATTTAACAATACATTATTGCTAAACCGTTTAACTTTTTCTCGCTTCGGCTTTGTTGCATTTACAGGTATACTCCATGTTTTACCCGTTAAAAATGCGCCGGAAATTTTACCGCCAGCACAGTAATTTCTTACCATTCTATCCGATATATTCCATTCTTTTGCAATTTGTTTAACCGATTTATAATTCATTTTACACCCCGACTTTTTTACCATTATATTCCGTTATCGGAAATTTGTCAAGTTTTTTATTTGAATTTTTCCGATAACGGAAGTTTGATAATACTTTTTTAATCACTTGTTTCCGATAACGGAAATTTATTGCAAATTATTGTCTATATAATTGTGCTGTCGAAAGAATAGTTTTACGCTAAAAAAAGACGCCCTATTGTTTTTACAATAAAGCGCCTTTTTTGTTTTTGTTAAAAGATATTACTTTTTAGCTTTTTAGGGTTAGTCGGTTGTTTGTATTCTTTCTAGTTTTTTTGTCGTGTTGGCTAGATAATCGGTATTAAGTTCGTATTTTTCTTCTTCATTAACAACCCATTGATCTCCACATTTTAGATAATTGGCTTCTTTATTATATGTCCACGCTGTAACATTAAACTTTGTTACACCTTCTACTCCATAACCTATGGTTTGACTAATTCTACATAAGCCTTTGGCTGATTGATGGTTACCACCATCGGTATTATCTATAATATACGCGTCTTTTTCTGTTGTGCTGTTTTTTGCCTTTTCGCTATCCCAATAATATATCTTTTTATCTGTACCTTTTGTAGAAATTCCAACCATATTTACCCATTTTTCGTCATTCCATGATATCGTATAGTTTTCAGCCATACCCATTACTGCATTTGATATTGATGATAAGTTTACATCAGTAAACGCTTTCGATACCATATCTTCGTTCTGGTAATTGTAAACATCTAAAAAGCCTTTTACATAAGCCCAGCCGTACTGAATTTCTATACCCCTAGGCCCTACGTCGTACATTATAATGTCTTCTAAGTAAAAACCGCCTTCATCTTTTTTATTGTTAAAACCTATTTGAGATATTATGCCTGCATACTTAAATTCGTGTAACGTACACCTTTTAATGTGTGAATTATTTTGCACCTGAAGTCTGTATAAATATTGAAATTCGCTGTACGCATATTTATCTATATATAATAATTGAACTATTGAATTGTTTTCACTTGAACCTTTAACTCGTACATTTATTGCATTTACCAAATTAATTGAAACATACTCATATTTCTTGGTGAATTTATTTTGATTTCCTGCATAAGGATCTTCTTGGTTATTTCTTACCGACAGGTCTAGCAAGTTTCCGTTGCCATATATCGTTGTCGCCACCGGTGTAGTGTTATTGCTAATTTTTATGTCTTTGTGCAAAACTGCCGAAGAACAACAGTTAATATACCCCGCTTCGTCCCACACGTTTACGCCTTGCACAAAATGGAATGTGTAAGAACAAAGTTTTTCACTGACCAAGTTATATGCGCTAAGGGTTACCGCGCCGTCATTAAACAGGTCGTTGTACATATCTTCTACACTGCTTGTGTGTAGATCTTGGGTATTTATTTGTGCAATACTGCCGTCGTAAGTTATGTTATTGTTTATAATACTACCGTTATTATCGCATAATTCCCAAACAACGCAGTTTACAATACTTTCATTTTCTTTATTCCTAATATCTTTGGTGCGAACAGAAAGATTATAATAATTTTGTATTCCGTTGTAATAAGACTGGTTGCCGAACACCAGCATTTGCTGTAAGCCGGAATTTTCGGTTAAAGTTTCGTCTAGCAATATGTTAACTTCTTTGTCGTCAGTACCCGTTGTAGCGTATACAAACTCTAAACTAGATATTCCGTCTCGATATATATTTACGGTTTTGGTGTCCAAGTTTTTATAAGCAACCGTAAGTTTTTCGCAAAATTCTGCACTAGAATTCTCGCCAAAATTTACCGTTACTTTGCCTGTAGTATAATCTATACTATACGTACTGCCGTTTGTGGTGCTTAAATTAAAATCGCTCCACCCTGTAAAACCTGTTACGCCTTGTACTTGTATGGTAAAGGTAACTTCGTCTATATTATTTTGGTTAGCTACATAAACATAGCCGTTATAACTGCTGGCGGAGTTATTTATTATTTTGTAATCACCTGTATTTATGGTAAAGCCGGTAATGTCCGACCGCATAAACATTGCCGTGTTATAACACTCCCCGTCGCCGGAAGTAACCTTAACCGTAATTTGTTGACCTAGTTCATTAAAAGTTAATTTTCCGTCTTGCGTAATTTCTGCATAGACTGAACCTTCTATAATTTCCCACGTAACAGATTTATTATCTATACCGCTAGCCGACTGCTCGCCTTTGTTAAACAAGTGCCCTAACGTAATACTCTCTAACTGCGTAACTGTGTTTGTACCCGTAACATTATTGCCGTTAAACATTATATCTATGCGTTCTGCCAACTGAATAACCGTAATTTTTAGGCTAATATCGGGGCTACCGCTAACGCTTACGTTTAGCGTTCCGTTTTCTAGCTTACTTAACCCTAAAAGTTTGAATACGGTTTTATCTTGTTCGTCTACCGCGCAACTAAACGCGTCTGTATTGTAAGACAAACCTAAACTTATCTGGCAGTCGGTAGGATAAACGTTTTTAACTTTAAACGTAACCTTGTTTTTCTCTTTGGTTTTAATTGTTATAGCGTCGTTATCGTTGACCAGTGTTTCGACTTCCTTTCCGTTTTCTAAGGTAACCTTATACAGTTCAAACTTTTCAGCCACACCACAGGTACTTCTTATAGTAAACTCTGCCGAAGCGTCCACTTGACCGTTATACATCACTTTTACCGTAACGGTAACGCTACCTGCTTTTGTAAAAGTAATTTTACCGTCTCCGTCTACGCTAGCGCAGTCTTGACCGCTAGTTATTGTATACTCGATGGTTTTACCTACCATAGAACCGTCGTCGTAATCTACTCTATACGGTATTTCCCATTCTGTTAAAGCGGTAACGACTTTGTTTTCTTGTATACTAATAGACGCTTGTTTATAAACATATAGATTTAATTTAAACATTTGCGTTTGGTCGTTTAACGTTTTAGCGGTAACGGTTACGCTAGCGTTTCCGCCTTTACCCGTTAACGTTATTTTGCCTGCTTCGTTTACCGAAAGAATGCCTGTGCCGTCTGTTACGGTATACTCGAAATTAGTATACCCCTGCGTAGACTTGGGGTAAATAACGTAATTAGCGGTAGTTACAAACAGAGTTTCTTTATTGTCTTTATTGTACTTGTCTAAGTCTAGCGGAATAATATTGTAGTTACCGTAGCGTATGGTTATTGTATCGGTAGCGTCGAATACGCCTTGCCCATTCTTTTCGCTAGCGATTTTTACGGTAATTACCGCTTCGCCATTATCCTTAAACGCAACTAAACCTTGATTATCTACCGTAGCGACGTCTGTATTACCAGACTCGAACGTTACTTTATACGCACTTAAATTATCCCCTGTAACGTTATAGCCTAGTTTAACGGTATTACCGCTAACAACGACGTAATCGGTAGATTTTTCGTTATAGGTTAAGGCAACGCTTTCTACCCTTTTTATAACGTAAATACCGAACTTTGTAGTTTGTTTATCTTGTGCAGTATTGTAAGTAAACATTAAGTCTGCGCTTCCGCCACCCGTAAAGACGCAAGTTTCGTTTTGCCAAGTAAACACTTTTTCGTCAGAAGAAGAAATAAGTATTTCCGCTTTTTCTGACAAAATGTCTATGTCGCTTGGGAAATAATTGTAAGTAACGGTCGGCGTTTTTTGTTTATCTGTATACTCAAACATGTATTCGCTGTCAGTACCACCGTCAAACGAAACTTTTATGTCGACAGAACTATAATAACCAAACGTGCTTATAATTGTTTTGGTTATGGTGGTATTATACGAACTATCTGTACAAGATATTAAAAGTTCTACTTTGCCTTCTTTGTTAAACTTTAATATTCCGTTTTCGATTGTAGCGATGTCTGTTCCTTCTTTAACTTCGTACGTTACGACGTACGGTACGCTTTGGTAACCGCTGTCGGCTTTTATATACGTTCTTGCAGTTTCGGGGTAAATTGTCGGGGCAAATTTTTGTTTTAAATCTATACCGTCTTCACCCAAAGCAGTTAAAATTGAGTCTTGTTGTTTAGCCCACTCGGTATCGCCTAAACGTACTTCTTGTACACTTTCGTTTACAAAGTAGTTGACCGCAATACTGTCGTCGTTTGACGAAAGGGTAATACTGTCTTTGCCACCGCAATTTGCACTAAACACGCCAACGTTGTTTACTGTTATGTATTCTTCATTATATTCCGTTATTTTGTATATGTTTTCACTGTATTTGTTTTCGAATATATATTTTTTATTTGCAGTTAAAAGAATATTTCTGTCGTTATCGTTAGATAGGTCTATAACTTCTACGTCGTTGTCTACACATACTACTTGTAGCGACGCTGTCGGTTTGTCGTTTGCACTGTCGGTTGCGGTAAGAGTAACAATATACAAATTATCTGCCAATAAGCCTTTAAGGGTAACCAAACCGTCAGAATGAGTAATGTATTTGCTTACATCTTCTTGCCCGATAGTAGTGCCGTTTATTTCAAGCGAAACGGTAATATCTTTATATGTCGGGCTAGGCATAGCCGACAAATTATAGTTAAACGTGTATTCTTGCTCTTTTGTAACTACCTGATATATTTGGTTTTCGGTCGAATTTTCGGTAATACTAATTTCGTCTATATACTTATCGATTGTTATTGTAACTTGTTTTGTTGCGGTTCCGTAACCGACTGTTACGGTAGCCGTGCCGGAACCCACTGCTTTTAGTTTTCCCCCTTCTATTTTTACACAAGCACCATCAACTTTTATTATGCTAGGAGTGTCGTCTGAAACACCGTAACTAGGCGCAGTTCTAGTAATACCGCTAGTTAAGTCTATTATTTTATCCCCTTGCATTTCGTCGTAGATAAAAGTACAACTGTCTTCTACACCGCTAAAACTTGTAACTGTGCCATAAGTAGAAGTAACGTTAAAATTGTAAGAAAGAGTTTTTTCTTCGAAACCGTTTAACGATATTTTGCTTGCTTCGTTGCTTGGCAAAGTATAGTAGGTAATGCTTACGGTTATTGTAACCGCACCTGCTGTAATAAATGTAATTTCGCCTGTATCGAATACGCTTGCAATACTATCATCGCTAGACGTAAACACATATTTCAGTTGCTCTCCGTTCGCGCCGTATTCGTTTAACGGTTCCGTGTTAATTTGTAACATTTTAGAAGCGGTAGTATGAGTAGATTTGGTTTTTATACCGTTAACCGTATCGCCTTTCGCTTTTACATCGGTAAGCGTAATTTCTTCTGGCGAAATACTTTGCTTATCGCTGACGGAAATAAGCGTTCTGTTAATCTTATAATTATCGTAATTTATATCTACCGATTTATTAAACGATTGTGTAAACTTATAGTATACTCCGCCGTTTTCGTCGGTAAATTGTTTTACTCCGTCTACCGTACCGGTAAACACTATTTTACTCGGGTCTAACCACCCCGTAGAAGATATAAAAGTAAACGGCTCGCCTCGGGGTACGGTTATTGTGTCTTGGCCTAAATCTACTTCTAACATAACGTTAGTAGTAACAAAAGTAACCGTAAAAGTAATATCTTTTTCGCCATGTAAGGTAAATGTTATTTTTACTTCTTCGTTTGGCTTACTAAACACAATTCTGTCGTTTGTTTCGGGTTTAACCGCACTAGTACCCATTGTTGATATTTCCCAATCAATTATTGTACCTAAATTAGCGTCTTGGGGCATAGCAACGGGGTTTATATACATTGTTGCCCTGTTGCCCGTTACCTTATAATCTGTAACTTGGCTTAACATAACGTCGTCTAACTTTATATCGGTTGCATACCTGTTTATGGTAAACGTAAAGGTAATGGTTTGATTTCCGTCTGTTTTGTTTTTTACCGTAACTTCAAAACTTCCGCCACTAGTATATTTTATTTTTAAAGGATTATCTGTATCGACGGTTGCGTTACCTTCGGTTATTTGGGCAGAAACCGTTTCTTGATTTATAGTAAACGGCTTTGGCGAAATACTTAAATATTTGGTAAGGTCAATATAATTATTATCCGCATTACTATTGTCGAATTGTTTTGTATCTGATGATTTTGTTGCCGAAAGATTTGCAACGCCGTACGTCGTGTTTATCGTAACTGTGTTTGTATAGACTTTTTTACCTACAACGCAATCGTCATATTTTAGCGTTAAAGTAACTTTATAATCTCCTGCTTCTGTAAATTTTAATACATTTTCGTCGACGCTACCTTTGTCGGTATTAAATGTAAGGGTTGCATAGCCACTACTTATATATTCCAATAAACTTCCGTTTCCTTCTACTTGGTAGCCCAAACTCAATTCTTTGGCGCCTGTAACATATTTACCGTCAGAAAATTCACACTCTTTATTGTCTAACTTAATGCTTACGGTGTTAGTTTCTAGGCATATAAACGAATATTTTTGACCACCGAACGCTATTTTTCCGTTACCGTTTACGGTTATAAATACGCCGTCGACCGTTATGTATTCCGTATAGGAAACAAACGAAGCGTCAAAATAAGATTGATTTAAAACTTCTTGGTCAGGCTTAATAATAACGGTTGTACCCTTAATTATTACCGTTTCGTTTTTGCTTACGACAGGTGTGTCGCCCGTGTACACAATGGTTACTTTGGCAACTTCGGTACCACCGTTTACCGTTGCAGAAACCACGTAACTACCTGCATCGTTAAAATTAACGACAGTGCCTGTAATTGTTGCTTTGCCCGGCACAACTTCGTATTTTATATCGGTATTTTGGTTTGCGGTAGACGGAGAAAAAGCAAACAAGTCTTTTACATCAAAGGTTGTGCTATCCGTATAAAAATACTGCCCTTTTGTCGTAGTTGTTTTAGTCGCCTTTTGGGTAACCTTAACGGTAATTTCGCCCAGTTTTTTGTCTTCTATAACGTTTGTCTTGGTGTTAAATACCTTTGCTCTTACCGTTACCTTTCCGCTTCCACCGTGTTGTGTTTTGATTATACCGTTATTTACAGTAAACGCTTCGCCTTCTACGATAAACGCAAAGCGCGATTTATCGGCACCTTCAAGCATGGTTATATAATCAAACAAGTTGACCGTTTGTTCATTATCGTGGTCTAGCGTAAAACCACCTATCGGAATATTTTTAAATGCTGTACTTTCGTCGGGATATAGACACGAAGATGTTATTGTCAGTTGCCTTTCTTTGCCGTCTACATAAACTTTGACTTTTACCCAACCTGCTTTCTCAAATACTATGGTTTGACCGTTTACTTGGGCAATATCTCCACTGCTTTGTATTATGTCAATTTGTGCGGTTTGGTTGGTTGTGTTTTTCGGATACAGACTGTAAGAAATTTTAAACTGTGTTGCACTACAATATACTTTGTAGTCGTTATTGGTGTCTTCGATTTTAAATTCTTGCAGACTTTCACTGCCCCACTTTGCTGTAACCTTTAAGTCTTTTATTTGTTCGACAAGTCTTGTTGCTGTTACGATAATTGTTTTTGTTTGTATTTCGCTTCCGACACCGTCTAAATACCGAACGGTAATTGTTGCCGTACCCTTATCTTTTAAGGTAAATACGGGACTTCCGTTAGTATTAGATATAACTTCCGTACCGTTAGACACTTCGAAACTAATATCGTTAAAATCAACGTATTCGTTTTGTACAAGCGCAAACGAATACATACCTTTACCCGTTGCAGGTAAGGTTAAATCGATAACGTCGTTTTGTGTAACGTCAAACTTATTTATGTCTTTATCTAGGTATACGACAACAATTTCACTACTAACACCTGTATCGGTATACGCGCGGACTTTAACCTTTCCGTAGCCCGAGTTAATAACGCTCGAAGTAAAATGCAACTCTCCGTCGGAAACGGACGCTAAACTTTGGTCGTATTCGTAATAAATTTTGTCGTTAGCGTCTTGGGGCAGACCGCTGGCATTTAGTTTAATACCGTTGCTACCCGCATAAACAAACTTTTCGCCGTTTTTAAAAGAATCACTTGTAAAATTAATTTCCGTTGCCGTTCTGTTTACAAAAATTCTAGACGATGCAGAAATATTTTTGCCGTTTGCGTCAGGTCCGCTAATAGTAATTATCGCTTCTCCGCCACGCTTAACGGTTAGTTTCCCGTTTTCTAATACAATTACGTTAGAAGCATTACCGTTTGCGTCGGTACACGTAACTGTCAATTTACTTAGGTCAACGTCTTGCGGAGCAAAATTGTATTTTATTTGTAATTCTTTATCGTTTTCATAATCGCCGAAATCTATACTTGTAGGGCTATCCGCCGAAAAATTTATGCCACTAAATCCACCGAACGTAGAAGTATATTCTTTTATTACCTTAAAATCGGTATTTGGAATATACGCTTCTACGCATACCGTTCCCGAAGCATTAAAAGTAATATTGCCCGACTCGTCGACAGTTGCAACGCTTTGTTCGGTTTGGTTTGCTATTCTATACAATATTTCTTCGTTAGCGCCACTCGGATAAAAATCGATACTAGGGAACTTAAACTCAGTTTTTGCCGAAAACTCTGCACTGTTGTTTCCGCCGATAATTTCTATTCGGGTTACGCGCGGTTTTGCGCTTAAACTAAAACTAATGCTTAAATCTGGGTTACTGCGCAAGGTTGCGGTAACAACGGCATTACCCTGTCCGACAACGGTTATTTCGCCGTTGTTGTCTACAACCGCAACTTGTGTGTCTGACGAAACATAGTTTAATGCGGTGTCTATGGCGGTGTGGGGGTATATGTCTACATTTAGTTTATAAGTGTCGCCTACGTACAAGTCTTTTTGCGTTTCGGCAAGGCTAAGCCTTTGTGCTTTGTTGCTGGTAACAACTACTCTGCAATAAGCTTTTTTGGTATTATTTTCTTTAGACATTGCGTGGACATAAGTAGAACCTATTTCTAGCCCGACCAATTCTCCGCTATCGCTAACAGACACAATGTTTTCGTCGTCGCTCCAAAACTCAACTTCTTTATTGTTTGCAAGAAGGGGAAAAACGTTGACCTTTACCTGACCGGAAACCGTTTCGGCAGTGTCTTTTTGCAAGACGATTTCTTGGTCAACGAATTCTATGTATTCTACGTAAAGATAGGTAGACATATTTACAATATTACCGCTAAGCAAAAGTATGCCAAGCACGATAAGTGGCATCAGAATCAATGTAAACATCATTGTTTTTTTCATAGATTGCCCCCCCTTTTGTAATTTTAGTATTCTATTTTTAAATACTTTTTCTTTGATTTAAACACAAACACCAAAGTGTTTATAACCGCATAGACTAACGAAATGCCAAGTAAAACGGCATAAGTTATTCCGACATTTACAAAAAAACTTAGGTATATACCCAAAAAGCCTTCTGTGGCGGTAATAAGTAAACCCATAAGCATTGTAGACATTGTGTTAGATTGACTTTCTCCGTCGCCGGAATTTATGTTAGGTTTAGATACGTTTATGTTAAACCCGTTTAGTATAACGCCCATTGTAAACAATAATGCCGAACCCAAAACTACAAACCCTTCTGCAATGGTAACGTATTGTTTTGCACACAAAACGACCAGACCTACAACGATTGCAAAAATCGACACTATAAAGTTTACAAGCCCCTTTGCCAGCAACCCGACCCTGGGGTCTACGGGCACGATTTTTGTTATATAAAACTGCTTGTTTTCTCTGCTTATAACCGAGCCGGCAAAAGAGTTTATCATACTTACAAAGGCAAGCACAACCAAAACAGACACCCCCAAAGCAATGCTTCCGCCCATTTGCGCTTTGCCGACTTTTTCTATTAAACTGTTTGTAAGATATACCATTATCGGAGTAACTATGGCTATTCCTAAATAAAAATACGAATACCCCGTTGTTCTTATTATTTCTTTAATTTCTTTTTTGAATATTGCCGTAAACGGGCGGTCGCCCGTTATTTTGCAGGTTTTAGAAAAAATCTTTTTCTTGCCTTCTAGCGTTTGCAACCTTATTCTGTCGTAAATAGGAACGGCTATAAGTATTCCTAACGACAAAACAACAATAAACGCCAACAGAATTATACCCATACCTGCCCATAACTTTTCGCCAAAAGCGATATTAGACAAATAACTAAAAAAGTTCCAGCCGTTACTTAGCGATAAAATTATACCGATAAGCCCATCTTGATACTTTACGTCTACTTTTTGATGAATATAATACTCTGCAAGAAAGTTTAGCAAAAGACTGTAAACGGCAAACAAACCTGCGATTGCCATTAAAAAGATTATAAGTTTTATTATGTTATGGTTTTGCAAACTTACCACCACGTACATTGTCGGCACAACTAACAAAGTAGCTATTGCAAAAGGAACAAGTGGCGCAAAAACAGAAGATAAAAACACCTTAAACACATACCCTACGTTTAAAATACCCAACTTTGCACCGAAGATACACATTACAGACATTGTGCAAACTACGGATATTGCCAGCAAGTAAATAAACACTATTATAAGGTGCGCCACGAATTGACTGATAGGCGACATAGGAAGCCTTGCAACGATTTGCATATCTTGGGCGTTTAAATAAAATTTTAGTTCTTTGCTTATACCTACCACCAACAAAACGACGCCCAGCACGGTATACAAAAGCACCGAAAATTCCTTAGGAGTAAATTTAGATAAAAACTGACCGCTTATTACGTCGAACACTAAATAACAAAGCGCAAGACCGACGATAACACTTAATATGCCCAAAACAGATGTCATTATCCTGCTTTTTTTGTCAACGTTTTTATCTGTACTTAAAAGCAACTTAAAGTACATTTTAATGTACGAACAAATTCTTTTCATAGTTTGGCACCGGTTATTTCGGAAAACGCTTTGTTTATGTCGAAGCTTTCGTCTTTTCTTTCTTCGTTTAAGTCAAACTCTTTTACAAGTTTGCCGTTGTTAATTATACAAACATTATCGCAAATTTCTTTTACAACGCCCAAGTTATGCGAAGAAAAAAGCACGCTGTTACCGTTTTTTGCATATTCTTTTATAACGTTTTTTACCAAATTCATAGTAGTGGGGTCTAAGCCCATCATCGGCTCGTCTAAAACCCAAAGTTTTGGCTGATGAATAAGCGAACCGATAAGGCAAATTTTTTGTTTCATTCCGTGAGAATAACTGTAAATTTGATTATCTAAACTTTTCGCAATAGAAAAAATTTCGGCATAATGTTCTAGCCTTGCCGACTTTGTTTGCTTATCTACACCGTAAAGGCTTCCCATATAATTTACATATTCTCTGCCTGTCAATTTTTCGTAAACAGAGTGGTCGTCGGGCACATAGCCTACGGTCTCTTTTGCCTTTGCAGATTCTTTTTTTATATCGAAACCGTTTACGATTATTTCACCTTCATCAAAAGGAAGAATTCCTACAATGCTTTTTATCGTGGTAGACTTGCCTGCACCGTTTAGACCGACAAGCCCCATAACTGTACCGTCTTGCACAACAAAACTAATTTCTTGTGCCGAGTATTGCGTTGCGCCTTTATATTTTTTTGAAAAGTTTTTTACTTGTAGCATAGCCCCTCCGCGTAATTTTATAATTAACGCAAATTGTAATTATACCTATATTACATTATTACGGGTTGCAAGTTTGAATTAAATAAACTAACCCATTTATTTTGTACCATAAAAAAATAATATTGTAATTACTTTTAGTAAAATTTTGTAACATTTAAACAACGACTTTAAAACTTTGTATTTTTTTGTCGAAATTATTTACAAAAAAAATATATACAGTACCCCGTAATAATATGTAATATTATTATGTATATTATACCCCCCCCCCCCCGACAACGTCAAGTGTTTTTAAAAAATTTTTGGTTTACTTTATTATTCTTTTGTTTTTACGTACTTTACGCCGTTAGGTAGATGTAAATAAACTACTTTAATTTTTTATTTTTCCACAAAAAAAGAAGCCGAAATTTCGGCTTCCTTTTTTGTGTGTTTTTATATACTTTTTATAATTTGTTTCTTTGAATTTTACCGCTGGTGGTTTTGGGTAGTTCGTCACGGAATACCACCACTCTCGGATATTTATACGGTGCGGTATGTTCTTTTACGTAGTTTTGTATTTCTTTCTTTAACTCTTCGCTGGGAACTGTTCCTTTCGTCAATACTATACTTGCTTTTACTACCTGTCCCCTTACTTCGTCGGGTACGGCGGACACTCCGCATTCTAACACGTACGGCAATTCCATTATTACAGATTCTATTTCAAACGGCCCTATGCGGTATCCCGAAGACTTTATTACGTCGTCTACCCTGCCTACGTACCAGAAATACCCGTCTTCGTCTCGCCATGCCGTATCGCCCGTATGATACAACCCGTCGTGCCAAACTTCGTCGGTTTTTTGTTTATCGTGATAGTAGCCCGTAAACAGACCGCAGGGCGCACCGTTTTTAACGTTTACTACGATTTCGCCCGTTTCGCCTACGCCAACCGACTTACCGTTTTCGTCTACTAAGTCTACGTCGTAAATGGGCGCAGGTCTGCCCATAGAACCTACTTTATGCGGAGCGCCGATAAGGTTACCTATTATCATAGTGCTTTCCGACTGACCGAAACCTTCGTGTATCTGAAGCCCCGTAAGTTTTTCGAACTGGCGGTATACTTCGGGGTTTAAGGCTTCGCCGGCGGTCGTCATATGACGGACGGAAGAAAAGTCGTACTTAGACAAGTCTTGCTTAATCATCATACGGAGCATCGTGGGCGGAGCGCAGAAACTTGTGATATGGTATTTTGCGAACATAGGCAAAATATCCGAAGCGTCGAACCTGTCGAAATCGTAAACGAAAATTCCGCCTTCACACATCCACTGACCGTATAACTTACCCCACATCGCTTTTGCCCAGCCGGTGTCGGATATGGTGAAATGTAAACCGTCTACGTCTACGGCATGCCAATACTTTGCCGTGTGGAAATGCCCCAACGGGTATTTATAGTTATGTACGGCGATTTTAGGATAGCCCGAAGTACCCGACGTAAAGTACATAAGCATAGGTTCGTTTCCGCAAGGCGATTGTTCGGTGCGGTCGAAGTGAGTGCTGAACAATACATATTCTTCGTTAAAGTTACGCCAGCCTTCCTTTTCGCCGTTGACTATTATTTTGTTTTTAAGCAACGGGCAGTTTTTAGAAGCCTTTTCGGCTTCGTTAGCGGTATCGCCGTCTGCCGTGCAAATTATTGTAGAGATTTCTGCCGTCTTAAAACGGTATTCGAAATCGTGTTCTAAAAGCTGGTTGGTTGCCGGTATGGCGATTGCGCCGAGTTTGTTTAAGCCTAGCATTGCAAACCAGAACTGGTAATGCCTTTTTAATACCAACAGTACCTTATCGCCTTTTTTAATACCCAACGACTTAAAGTAGTTGGCGCAACGCGACGATTCTTTTTTAAGGTCTGAAAAGGTTATTCTGCGTTCGGTTTTGTCTTTGGAAACGTGTAGCATTGCAAGACGGTCGGGTTCGCGTTTGGCAACCGCGTCTATAATATCGAAAGCAAAGTTAAACTTGTCGGTATTTTTAAACTGAATTTTAAGCGGAAAACCGTTTTGGTCTTCGGTAACATCTATAAACTTTTTGTATTCGCGTTGCTTTTCGTCTTTGGTAAGCACCCTGCCCGAAACACCCGTTGCAACGGTGTTTTTATGGGTATAGTCGCCTAGCTGGTCGCCCGACGGATTTAGCACTATCGCATAGAAAATACAGTCCTTTCCGCCGACGGCTATCATTCCGTGCGGTGTGGAACTGTCGTAATAAATGCTGTCGCCTTTATTAAGAGTTTCCCTATGTCCGCCTATTTGAACAAGCAACTGACCTTCTACCACTATATCGCATTCTTGCCCTGCGTGTGTGGTGCATTCGATAGGTTGACCTTGCGCCGATTCTTCGTATATGCTTTTAACGTACAACGGTTCTGCTATTCTGTTTTGAAAAGCGTACGCCAAGTTATAATACGTCATACCGTGTGCGTTAGCAATCTCTTGCCCTTCGCCCTTTCTGGTAAGCGTGTAATTAGAAAGCATAGGGCTGTAACCTTCTATAATATCGGTTACGTTTACCCCGAATACGTTTGCGCATCTGTAAATAAACGCAAAGTTTAGGTCTGTTTCACCGTTTTCGCACGCAAGATACTCCGACAATTCGACGTCTGTCTTTTTTGCCATTTCTTGTGCGGACAGACCTTCGATTTCCCTGAGTTCGCGAATACGTTTACCCATTTCTTTAATCTTAAAATCAAGCGTCGTTTGTTCCATAATCTCTCCTTTACAGGGCGAAAAAAAACCCGCCCCAAAGTTTTACTTTGAGACGAGCGCATATACACACCCGCGGTACCACTCAAATTGCGAAATCGCCACTTCGGAATCTAACAATTCCTATGCCTTAACGTAGCAGACACGGAAGGGTTCTACGGTTAAAAAACTTTCTTCCCTTCGACTCCGAAGTTACATAACGACACCCCCGACGGCGGTTTGCACCACTCCCGCTTCTCTGTAGACGGTTTTGCACCGAAATCTCTTCATCACAGTCTTTACAAATTACGATTATTCTAACATTATTAAACGGCTTTGTCAAGGATTTTTTAACTATAATTAAAAATACCGTACATCGGGTTAAAAGCTTGCTTACCGCCCCAGACCGATAACACCGCGTAAAATTTAAAAACCGTACGCCGTCGGCAAAGCCCGACGGCGTACAAAAAGTCTGTTTATGCGACTACGCTGTTTTGTTTGTTTTCTACGATTATAGCGCCTAGTTCATCTATAATTTCTTCTACGACGTGTTTATCTATCATTATTTTAACCTTTTGATTTTTAGCCCTACGCTTTCTTACAACGGTTTTCTGAGTCTCGACTTCTAACGACGGAGTAGTAATTCCTTCGGTAGTGATTTCTAAATGAAACATTCCGGAATTAAGTTCTTTAATTGCGCGAACAAGCCCAGGAATACCGATTAAAATGACCGAAAAAATCGCAAAAAAGATAATTCTAAAAATAATCCACCCGTTTGCTTCGGCGCTACGGCTCATACTGAGAGTTTTAACCTTGTCTAGCGGAATTTCCTGACGTTCGACAGCCCTTTTACTTTCTGCGCTGTAAATAATTCTTTTACTTGTTACCGAAAGATTTGCGTGCGTTTCGACTTTGCTAAAAAGACCGCCCGACTTAGAATTTGCGTAGTTCCAATCTTTAATTAGAACTTCCCCTTTTGCCAATACCATACAATTTCTCCTTAAACGACTTGCGAATTTATCGCTTTTTACATTTATATTTTAACAGATTATACGATTTTGTCAATACGTTTTATAACATTTATAAAAAAACCGCGGTTTTGACATCCGCTTTACGCAAAAATTTTACCATATCTTTGACACGGACGACGGGTTTATAGTATAATGTTTGTGTTTGTGTATATTATCACAATACCAAAGAGAGAGTTTTTGAGTATGGAAAAAAGTAAAAAAGTTAAAATAATATCGCTTATAATTGCAAGCATAGTTATAATAGGCTTAATAGTGTTTATGTTTTCCGGCGACAACTTCGTTATAATTCAAGGCCTGTTCGACAAAAATGTAAGTAGCGAAGAACTGTCTACCCTTATTAAAAGTATGGGTATACGCGGTGCCGTTCCGCTTTCTATTATTTCTATGATTCAAATTGTAGTAACGGTTATTCCGTCCGAACCCATACAAGTGCTTTCGGGCGTATGTTACGGCTTTTTGTCGGGAACGCTTATTTGTACAATCGGCGTATTTTTGGGCAATACCGTAATTTACTTGGCTTTTAAAATTTTCGGAAATAAACTAAAAAACTATTTCGAAGCCAACATCGACTTAGATTGGGACAAACTAAGGTACTCTAAAAAAGTAGCGTTCTTTATAATTTTATTATACCTTTTACCCGCTATTCCCTGCGGTTTTATTTGTCTGTTTACCGCTTCTATGGATATGAAATATCCGCGATATATCTTTCTTACTACCATAGGCGCACTGCCGTCTATTATGGTAGACGTAGGGCTGGGGCATATGGCAATGTCTTCTAGTTGGACGCTTTCTATTATAGTATTTGCACTGATAGTTATTTTGCTTATTATTCTTGCCGTAAAAAGAAAACAGATTTTCGAGTTAGTAAACAAAATGATTCATAAATCGCAAGAACCGTACAAGTCCGATACGGTAGTAAAAAAGCACAACCCCGTTATTTTGTTTTTTGTTAAAATAGCGTTTAGGCTTATAGTAAAATTCAGGTTTAAGTTCTCTTACAAAAAGAACGCCGAAGTAAAAGGTCCTGCCATAGTGCTGGTAAACCACGGCTCTTTTTACGATTTTTTGTTTTCTTCGGTCATACTAAAAAAACAAGCACCGCATTTTATCGTGGCAAGAATGTATTTTTACAACAAAAAACTTGCGTGGCTACTTAAAAAGGCAGGGGCTTTTCCTAAAAGTATGTACGCCAACGATATAGAAAACGTTCAAAACTGTATACGGGTATTAAAAGACGGAAGAGTGCTTGTAATGATGCCCGAAGCAAGGTTGTCTACGGCAGGCAAATTCGAAGGAATACAAGACGCCACATTTAAGTTCATTAAAAAAATGGGCGTAAACGTTTACACCATAAAGGTTTGCGGAGATTATTTGGCAACGCCCAAGTGGGGCGACAAAACACGCAAAAGGGCTACCGTTCAGGCAGAGTTAAATCTTTTGTATTCGGCAGAAGAATTAAAAACCGCCGAACTCGACCAAGTAAAACAAAAAATAAACACTGCGCTTAATTACGACGAGTTCGAATGGTTAAAAAACAATCCGCAAGTTAGGTATAAGCACAAAAAGTTGGCGGTCGGGCTAGAAAACATTTTGTATCGTTGCCCCGTTTGCGGTAAAGAGTTTACGCTAAAAACCGACAAAAGAAAGGTTTACTGCGAAAACTGTAACACCGCTACCCTACTAGACGACAGATACTGCTTTGACGACGGCGTACGGTTTAGTAACCCGTACGATTGGTACGAGTGGCAAAACGCAGAGTTAAAACAAGAAATAACGTCTAATCCGCAATACCAACTTCGTTCTAAGGTAGAACTAAAACTGCCATCGTTAGACGGCAAAAAACTGTTACGGTCGGCAGGCTTCGGAGAGTGCGTGCTAGACAGAAGCGGTTTAACCTATATCGGCACCATAGACGACCAAGAAACCGTTAAAAAATTCGATATGAACACCATTCACCGTATTCTTTTCGGAGCAGGCGAAGACTTTGAAATATACGAAGGAAAGCAACTTTACTACTTCGTTCCCGAAGAAAAGCGTAGCGCCGTTAAATGGTACGTTGCAAGCGGAATACTAAAAGAAGAAACGACTGCGCAAAATTAACTTATATACGTAAAAAAATCTCACCCTAAAAAAGCCTTTTGCTTTCGGGTGAGATTTTTGTTTTTAATTTGCTTTATTCTTCTGCGGAGAATTGGTCTTTACCGACGGCGCAAATCGGACATAAATAATCTTCCGGCAATTCGGCAAAAAGCGTGCCTTCTGCCTGCTCGTCGTAAACATAACCGCAAACATCGCATACGTATTTCATAAAAAACTCCTTGTCTATTTATTAAAATATCTTTTCAAAAGACCTTCGAAGGCTTTGCCGTGGCGCGCTTCGTCCCTTGCCATTTCGTGAACGGTATCGTGAATGGCGTCTAAACCCAACTCTTTTGCACGTTTAGCAAGTTCGAACTTTCCGGTCGTTGCGCCGAACTCTGCGTCTACTCTCATTTCAAGATTCTTTTTAGTAGAATCGGTTACCACTTCGCCTAAAAGTTCGGCAAATTTTGCGGCGTGTTCGGCTTCTTCTAAAGCGGCCTTTTCCCAATACAAGCCTATTTCGGGGTAGCCTTCGCGGTGGGCAACCCTGCTCATTGCAAGGTACATACCTACTTCGGTACATTCGCCCGTAAAGTTCATACGAAGCCCTTCTAATATTTCGTTGTCAACGCCCTTTGCAACGCCTACTACGTGTTCTGCAACCCAACTTTTACCTTCTGTCTGTTCTTTGAATTTAGAAGCTGGCGCTTTACACTGCGGACAAGTGATTGCTTCGTTTCCTTCGTGAACGTAACCGCATACGGTACATACAAATTTTTTCATAATTCTTTCTCCTTTAACTGTATATATATTTTTTTATTTTTAATCTTTTTTTAGACAATCGTTACAAACCCCGTAATAAATACACTTTTCGCCCGTAACGGTAAGCCCCATTTCAAAAAGTTCTTCGGGCGTTTTTATAGGCTTAAATAAGTCTATTATTTTACCGCACCTTTCACATATAAAATGCCCGTGCCGAGAAGTGTCGCCGTCGTAATGAATTTTTTTATCCATAGTTTCCAGCGTAAGTATTTCGCCTTCGTCTGCCAATAATTTAAGGTTTCGGTAAACGGTACCTAAACTTATATTAGGCTCTCGCATACGACAGGCACTATATATCATATCGGCGGTAGGGTGGTCGCTTCTGCCCTTTATTATTTCGGTTATAAGTTCCCTTTGTTTTGAGAATCTCATCTCTACAAAACTTCCTTATCAGTAATAATTACTATTATTATATTTATCTTACAACAGTTTGTCAAGCGTTTTTTAAAACTTTTTAAAAAAATTTTACGGCTGACCTTAAAAGGTAAAAGTCAGCCGTAAACGGTATATTTTTTTATTATATATATTGTATACGTTACAATGCTTTTTAGCGCAAATTTTCTAGTTGGTCTAACCAAAGTTTAGAAACGGCGTCCGACGGCATTTTAAAACTTCCGCGCGGAGAGAGTGAAATTTCCGAAACCTTTACGCCGTCGGGCATACACGAACGCTTAAACTGTTGATTGAAAAATCTTCTGAAAAAGACTTTTAACCATTTTAAAATCGTTTGAGCATCGTACTCGCCCTTAAACGTTCTTACCGCCGAATGATAAATCTTTTCGGGAGAAAAACCGCATTTAACGAAATAGTACAAAAAGAAGTCGTGTAATACGTACGGGCCTACTATGTCTTCGGTAACCTGATTTATTTTATTGTCGGTGGCGGGCAAAAGTTCGGGGCTGACAGGCGTATCTAAAATATCTTCTAGCACATGTTTTAGTTTTCCCTTACCTGTTTTTGCCACGTACCCGACTAGGTGTCTAACAAGTGTTTTGGGTACCGAACCGTTTACGCCGTACATACTCATATGGTCGCCGTTATATGTTGCAAAGCCCAAAGCCAGTTCCGAAAGGTCGCCCGTACCCACTACAAAACCGTCGTACATATTGGCTAAATCCATAAGCACCTGAGTTCTTTCTCTCGCCTGTGCGTTTTCGTAAGCAGAATCGTGAACGTCTTCGGTATGCGAAATATCTTTTAAGTGGCGTTTTACCGACTTAGAAATATCTATCTTTTTTAATGTTACGCCGTAAGCCTTGGCAAGTTTTATGCTGTTTTCGTAAGTTCTACTACTGGTGCCGAAGCACGGCATGGTAACAGCTATAATATCGCTTAACGGTCTGTTCAACTGTTTAATCGCCCTTACCGTTACGATAAGCGCAAGCGTAGAATCAAGCCCGCCCGAAAGACCTAAAACTATTTTTTTTGCGCCCGTATGCTCTATTCTTTTTCTTAAACCCGCCGACTGAACATTTAGCGCGAATTCTTCTTCGTCGGGGTTAATAAACGGCAGTTTTTTATATGTTCTTAAAGTTTCGCCTTTACCCGTGTTTACGCTAAAACCTACCATATGATAGTCTTGTTTTTTTACGCCGAAAACCTGATTAAAGGTTTTGTTACGCTGGTAATCCAAAGCGTCTAGGTCTACGTCGGCAATAACCATATCGTTGCTAAAGGGTAAATTTTCAGCCAGGATTTCGCCGTTTTCGGCTATCATAGAATGTCCCGAAAACACGCAGTCGGTAGTAGATTCCCCGTCGCCGGCGTTTGCGTAAATATATGCCGAAGCGATTCTTTCGGAATGTTCTTTTACAAGCGTACGTCTGGTTTCGGGTTTGGTTAAATTTTCACTGCTGGCAGAAAGATTTACTATAATTTTAGCACCGCCTACCGAATGTGAAATAGACGGTGGAACGGGCGTCCATAAATCTTCGCACAGTTCACACGCAACCTTAAACGACGGATTGCTTTTTTCGACAAATATCAAGTTTACGCCAAACGGAACGGCGCAGAACTTTGCGTTATCGGAGTCTAAATCTATAAACCGAATTTTATCGTCGGCGCAAGCGAAATACCTTTTTTCGTAAAACTCGTTATAATTAGGCAGATAACTTTTAGGTATTATTCCCAAAACCTTTCCGTTGCCCACGCAGGCGCAAACGTTATACATAAGTCCGTCGTTTTCTATGGGCAAGCCGACAAACGCAATAAGATTTTTGTCGGCGGTAAACTCGGCGATTTTAAGCAACGACCTTTTGCATGCCGAAATAAGCACGTCCGAATACATTAAGTCGCCTGCGGTATACCCCGAAAGAGACAATTCGGGAAAGGCTATTAAACTTACGTTTTGGTTTTCTGCCCGAACGATAGCGTCTAAAATTCCTTTTTCGTTAAACTCGACGTCGCACACTTTAATTTTAGGAGAGTAGGTTGCAACTTTTACGTAACCTTTTTGCATAAACCACCTTTTACTAAATAACGTTTTTCTTTAATTTTAGCAATTTTCGTTTTTTTTGGCAAATAAAAAAACGGCAAATTTTCAATTTTTTTGAATTTTACCGTTTTTAAAATTCTATTTTTTTAATCTTTTACGGGTTTTTGCTTTTTTTGAATAAGCATAGACGCGAAACAAACTACCGTAGCAAACACGCAAAGCCCCAGCAACAGGTACATAACTACATTCCAACTAGAATATATTTCTACAATTTTGCCTAACCCGAACGACGCTATTGCCGAACCCACGTAACAGAAGCCGTCTATCAGCCCTGCAACCGTACCGGGGTTTGCTTTGTCGCCGTTTTCCATAGGAAATACGCTTGTAACCGTACAGTTTATACCCGACATAAGCAAAACGACCAAAATAAAACTGAACAGCGTTACAACCCAAGTGCTTAGGTTTATGCAAAGTATCAGTATAAAAAACGTAACGGTCGCAACCGAATACAAAACACCGCAGGTTAAACAGTAGTTTTTAAATTTTTTGTTTAAAGCAATCGCCAAATAAGAACCGCATACCGCAAACAGCGGAATAAACAGCGTAAGGAATACCGAAAGCCAATTTTCTAAGTTGTACTTTTCTTTTAACAAGGTCGGCGTCCAAGTATTTATGCCGTCTTTTACAAGGTTGTTTATAACGGCGACCATCGCCAATGCAGAAAAAAGCACGATAAACGATTTTGGCGTAGAACCCTTTTTGCTCTGTTTTTTGTTTACATCTTTTTGTGTTTCTTTTAATTCGTCGCCGTCTAGTTGCCGTCTTTGAAGTTCGCACGCTTTAAACAACGCGTTAGAACTTAAAGCCCAAACGATTGCCAAAACAAACAACAACGAAGCCGAAACGTAAAAGGTCATTTTAAAGTTGTTTAAGTAAGACATCAATGCGCTTAACCCGTAAGAAACGAAAGTTCCTATCGACACGGGAAAGGCAAGCGCAATTATCGCTTTGGGCGTATACTTGCTTGCGATATACTTGGTCGTTATCAAAACCAAAACCGACCAAAACGTTGCGTGCGCAAAACCGCTTATCAACCACAAATATTTAATGTATCTAAACCCTTCTACGGGCATTACCGCTATACCGAAGTTCACCAGCGAAGCGACAAAAAGCGCGACGGCGACGGCGATTTTGGGGTTATAATATTTACACATTAAACCGTGAACGACCTGACCTATCGCATACGCCACAAAAAACATAGTACCCGCCAACCCGACGACGGATTTTTCTTGCCCGTAAAAAGCCATAATTTCGTTTATGTTAGAATCGTAGGCTTTTCTTCCGACGTACGAAGTAGCGTATATCAGAACGCAAAAAACAATCATTATAACCGCAGGGTTTACGGTTTTATTTTTTATTTTTTCCATAGTAGCAACTAAAAAATATTATTCGCCGTATCCGTCGGGGTTCATCGTTTGCCAACGCATAGCGTCCCTGCACATATCGTCTATGTTTTTGGTTGCCTTAAACCCTAAAAATTCGTTTGCGTAAGACGGGTCTGCATAGCACTCTGCCACGTCGCCCGGACGACGGGGCATTATTTTGTAAGGAATGGGTTTGCCCGTAACCTTTTCGAACGAATGAACCATATCTAAAACCGAATAGCCGTGCCCCGTACCCAAGTTTACTATAAACAAACCGGGGTTTTGTTGCAACTTGTCTACTGCAAGAACGTGCCCTTTGGCAAGGTCTACCACGTGAATAAAGTCCCTTACACCCGTACCGTCGTGAGTGTCGTAATCGTTACCGAAAACGCCTAAATACTCTCTCTTTCCGACAGCGACCTGCGTAATGTAAGGGCAAAGATTGTTAGGAATACCTTTGGGGTCTTCGCCTATCAAACCCGACTCGTGTGCGCCGACGGGGTTAAAGTACCTTAAAATAGCGATGTTCCAAGATTTATCCGAAGCGAACAAATCTTTTAACATATACTCGATAAACAGTTTGGTGCTTCCGTACGGATTAGACGTAGAAAGCGGAAAATCTTCTTTAATCGGAACTGTTTTAGGAACGCCGTACACGGTAGCCGAAGACGAGAAAACCAGGTTTTTAACGTTATGGTCGCGCATTGCAAAACACAATATCAAAAGACCTTCTATGTTGTTTTCGTAATACTCCAACGGTTTTGCAACCGACTCGCCGACAGCCTTTAAGCCTGCGAAATTGATTACCGCGTCTATTTTGTTTTCGGTAAAAATCTTGTCTAAAACAGCCCTGTCCCTAATGTCGCCTTCGTAAAACTTAATTTTTTTACCGGTAATTTTTTCTACACGACGCACGGACTCGAACTTGCTGTTCATAAAGTTGTCTATGCAAACGACTTCGTGCCCTGCGTTTAAAAGTTCGACTGACGTGTGCGAACCTATGTACCCTGCACCACCTGTTACCAATACTTTCATTTTTTTATATCTCCGTTTATTATTTTACTTATTTACGGCGGACAATTCCTACCGTTTCTAAAAATCTGTTAAAGCCCTTGTACCCTTCGTCGTCTTTTTTGAACACCGCGGTATTAAACAAAATGTTTTTGCATACGTCGTTTACCTTGTCGGTTACGCGCGACATAGCCTGCTCGTACATGTCGGACAAACCGCCTTTCATAAGTTCGTCTATCATATCTTTATGAACGTATAAATAGTTGGTCTTTTTAGACAACGAAGCCTTGTCGTATTCTTCTTTACCGCACAATATATCGGCTATCATAGAAAGTTGTTTTTTAAGTCTGCCCGGCAAAATAAACAACCCCATCGCTTCTATTAAGCCTATGCCTTCTTTTTTAATATTGTGATACTCGGGGTGCGCGTGGAATATCCCGTCGGGATACTCTTCGCTAGTAAGATTGTTTCTTAAAATCATATCTACGATATAAGTGTTTTTAACCTTTCTGACGACAGGCGACAAAGAGTTGTGTCTGGTATCGCCCGTATAAGCGACTATACCGCACTTCTCGTCGGAAAAGTCTGCCCAAGCGTTTATAATTTCCTTAGCGCAGTCGGTAATTTCTTTTCTGTTAGTGCTTTCTAGCCTTATAACGCTGTTATACCAATCTACTATGCCTGCCTTAACCTTTTTATGCGCGGTGCATTTATAACCGCCGAACACCGAAAGAAGGGGTGCGTTGTGCATAGGCATAAGATGTTCGCCACCCTGAAAGTGTTCGTGGTTAAGTATAGAACCGCCGATTATCGGAAGCGACGCGTTAGAGCCTATCATATAGTTGGGGAAATAATCTACGAAATCGAAAAGTTTGTCTATCGTATCGCCTGCGATGTGCATGGGAACGTGCTTTTCGTTTATAGCAATTAAGTGTTCGTTAAAATATGCGTAAGGCGAATACTGAACGAACCAAGGTTCACCGCCCAAAGACAACGAAATGGTTCTTATATTCTCTCTTGCGGGATGAGTTGCCGTACCCTGAAAACCTTCGTTTTCTTTACACAAAAAACAAGCGGGATACTTAACGTCTTTTTTTACAGCGGGCGCAACGAGTTTTGCTATTTCTTTGTTATCCTTTTCGGGCTTAGAAAGATTTATGGTAATTTCTAAATACTTTTTGCCGTCGTTAAACTGCCATTTAAGATTTTTGGATATTGCCGTTTTTTGTATGTAGTTGTTCTTTACGCAAAGTTTATAAAAATATTCGCAAGCCTTTACTATACCGCTCTTTTCCCTTATTTTGTTAAACGTTGCGTTTACCTTAGACGGAAGCGGACTTAATATTCCGAAAATATAGGTGCTAAACAGATTTTCTAACCCTTCTGCAATTAAACCGTTTTCTTTGGCGTACTGCTCTATTTCTGCGGTAAGCATATCGGGAACGGTAAATTCTTCTATGTAACTTAAATCTTCGTCGCCGGTGTAGGCGTCTTCGATTTTAAATTCTCTGAGAAGAATATTTCTAAAATATATTTCGTCTCTTGGGTTAAGATACAAAAAATACTCGGCATACTTTAAAAGTTTTTCGGTTAGCAATCTTCCGTCAATCATAAGTTTTCTCCTTGATTTTTGTTTTTATAGTAATAATAAAATTTACATTCTTTGTTAGAATTAAAAAGTTTGCGTTCTCTGTCGGCGCGTTTACCGAACTGCCTTTCGAAATTTTTGGCGCTTGTAATTACAAACAACGACCAATCGTTTAATCTGTCGTACGCCTTTCTTAAAGACTTGTAACATTCTTCGGCTTGCGCCCTGTCGTAAACCCTTTCGCCGTAGGGCGGATTGCTTACGATAGTACCGCAACTTTGCGATAAATAAAAATCTTTAACGTCTTTCTTTTCGTATTTAATATACTTTTCTAAACCCGAACGCTCGGCGTGGCGCATACTTAACGCTATTGCCTTAGAATCTACGTCAGAACCGTAAATCTCTACCTTTCTGTCACGCTTTTCGTTGTCTTTTGCCCTTTCGTACGCAAGAGAATAATATTTAGAATCAAAATTCTTCCAATCGTTAAAGGCAAACCTTCTACCTATACCGCCGGCGATATTAAGCGCGATTTTAGTCGCTTCGATAGTAAGCGTACCCGAACCGCAAAAGGGGTCTGCAAACGAACGTTCGTAATAAAAGTCGCTTAATAAAATCAATGCCGAAGCAAGCGTTTCTTTAATGGGCGCAATCCCCACCAAATCTCTGTATCCGCGTTTATGAAGCCCTGCCCCGCTGGTGTTTAACAACAAGGTAACCGTGTCTTTGAATACGGAAAAATGAATTTCGTAAAGCGCACCGCTTTCTGGCAGACGGTTGACCTTGTACTTTTCGGACAAACGAACGACTATGGCTTTTTTTATTATGCTTTGGCAAGCCGACACCGAAAAGAGTTTACTTTTAACGCACTTACCCGTAACTACGATTTTAGCGTCTTGCGGAATAAACCTTTCCGTTTCCGCCGAACAAACCCCTTCGAACAACGTATCGAAGTCTTGCGCGCCGAACTCGGCTATTTTTATAAACACCCTGTCTGCCGTTCGCAAATTGATATTAAGCGTAGCAACGTCTTGCAACGAACCGCGAAAGTTACATGCCCCGTTTACTACGGGCGCATCGGGAAAGCCCATACGTTTTAATTCGCTTTTTAACACCTTTTCCACACCCGAAGCGCAACAAACGGAAATTTCCGGCTCGGCGGGAAAATCAAAAAATCTTTTCACTTAATTATTTTATATCATAACGACGATTATTGCAAGCGTTTTGTTATTTTTAGATTGTTATTTTTGCCAATAATTTAAAATAATCTCTTGTAAAACATCGTGGGTTGTGGTACAATGTTAAAAGATAAAAAATATAAGGTGTTCAAATGGAAAAATATTATCTTGCCATAGACATAGGTGCTTCCAGCGGTAGGCACATTATAGGCTACAAAAACGGCAACGACGTAGAAACGACGGAAGTTTACAGGTTTACCAACGGCGTTAAAGAGCAAAACGGTCATCTCGTTTGGGATATAGAACATATCTTTAACGAAGTGGTAAACGGCATAAGAGAATCGCTAAAAAAGTTCCCCGTCATACAAAGTCTTGCAATAGACACTTGGGGTGTAGACTACGCGCTTATAAAAGACGGCAAACCACTTTTGCCCGTTTATGCGTACAGAGACGGCAGAACGGAAAAGTCTATTCCCGAAGTGCATAAACTTACTTCTCAAAAGTATTTGTTCGAAAGAACGGGTATCGCCTTTCAAACTTATAACACCGTATATCAACTTTACGAAGACAAACTTAGCGGTAGACTAGACGGCGCTACCGATTTTTTGCTTATTCCCGAACTGATTAACTTTATGCTTACGGGCAAAAAACTAAAAGAATACACCAACGGTACCACCACGGGTTTGGTAAACGCCGACACAAAAGAGTTCGATAAAGAGATAATAAAAAAACTAGGGCTTCCTTCTCACCTGTTCCCCGCACTGCACGAAGGCGGAGAAACGGTGGGCGACTTGTTATCGGAAATTCAAAGTAAAGTCGGCGGTAACATTCCCGTAAAACTTTGCCTTTCGCACGATACGGCAAGCGCTTTTTATACGGCGGGGCTTTTAGGCGGAGAAAGTTCGGTATTCATTTCCAGCGGTACTTGGTCGCTTTTAGGAAACAAGCAGACCGAAAAGCATACCGACGAAACGGTAAGGCTTCACGGGTTTACCAACGAAGGCGGAATAGACAGAACGTTTAGACTGCTTAAAAACATAATGGGTATGTGGGTTATAAACAACGTATGCAAAGAAAACGGTTTTACCCCCAAAGATATTTCTGCGCTCGCCGACGAAAGCGACTACGAATACACGGTAGACGTAAACCATTCTGATTTTTTTGCGCCCGAAAGTATGACAGAAACTTTTAAAAAACATATTAAACTTTCCGACGCACCGCAACTTAAAAACGAAAAAGACCTTTCTAGATGCGCGCTTTTAAGCCTTGCAAGGGCTTATGCGGAAAGCGTTTTTCAACTAGAAAAAGATGTAAACAAGACTTACGACAACATCGTAATAGTCGGTGGCGGAGCAAAGAACGTTTTGCTTAACCGACTGACCGAAAAGTTTTCGGGTAAAAAAGTAATCGCTATGCCGATAGAAGCAACGGCAATAGGAAATTTAAGAATTCAAATGGAGAATTAAAATGAATAAGGCTTACGAACTTGCAAAAGAAAGTTACAAAAATTTGGGCGTAGACACCGAAAAGGCGCTTGACGTCTTAAAAAACGTTCCCGTTTCCTTTCATTGTTGGCAGGGCGACGATGTTGTAGGGTTTGACAGTAAAGAAAGTCTTAGCGGTGGTATTCAGGCTACCGGCAACTACCCCTACCGCGCGACAACGCCACAACAACTTATGCAAGACATAGAAAAAGCGTTTTCGCTTATTCCGGGCAAAAAGAAACTAAACGTACACGCTTGCTACGTCGTATCCGACGAATACATAGAAAGAAACCAAATAGAACCCAAACACTTTAAAGCTTGGGTAGACTTTGCAAAAAAGCATAATATAGGTTTAGACTTTAACCCCACCTGCTTTTCGCACTATATGGTAAAAGACAACCTTACCCTTTCTTCGCCCGACAAAGAAGTAAGGGATTATTGGATAGAACATTGCAAGCGTTCTATTAAAATTTCCGAATATTTTGCGCAAGAAACGGGCGTCCCTTGTGTAATGAACATTTGGATACCCGACGGGTACAAAGATATTCCGGCAGACAGACTTAGCCCCAGACTTCGTTTTAAACAATCGTTAGACGAAATTTTATCCGTTCCGTACGATAAAAACAAAGTTTATATCACGCTGGAATCTAAGGTGTTCGGCATAGGGCTAGAAAGTTATACGGTAGGAAGCGCAGAGTTTTGCCTTTCTTATTCCGACTATAAGCACATTACTCCGCTTATGGACAACGGGCACTATCACCCGACGGAGATGGTAAGCGACAAAATATCTTCGTTACTGTTGTTTAACGAAAAAATTGCCCTTCACGTAACCCGCCCCGTAAGGTGGGACAGCGACCACGTAATTCTTTTCGACGACGAAACCAAAGAGATTGCAAAAGAAATAGTAAGAAACGATGCACTAGACAGAGTGTTTATTGCAACCGATTACTTCGACGCAAGCATAAACAGAATTTCGGCTTGGGTTACGGGGCTTAGAAACGTGCAAAAGGCGTTACTGTTTGCGCTTTTGCAACCCAACGACAAACTGAAAGAACTTCAAAACACCGACCTTACCGCGCTTATGGTACTGCAAGAAGAACTTAAAACGGCACCGTTCGGGGCTGTTTGGGAAGAATATTTACAAAGAGAAAAGGTAGATTTAGATTATCTACCCGAAATAAAAAAATACGAAGAAAAATTAAGGAGCGAAAGAATATGAAAGACATTTTAAAGGCACCGTTTTTAGTTGAAGCGCAAAGACTTTTAACCAACTCTTACAGACTTGGGTGGGACGAAAGGAACGGCGGAAATTTAACTTACATTCTTAAAGAAGAAGATTACAAAGAATATATTTCCGGCGACGTTATTCGTACAATCCCCATCAAGTTTTACGCGCCCGAACTAATCGGCAAAGTATTTTTGGTTACGGGAACGGGTAAATATTTCCGCAATGCGGAAACGGATCCCGCAAACACCTTCGGTATAATACGTATCGCAAACGACGGCGAAACAGCCGAACTTTTATGGGGCTTCGAAGACGGCGGTAGATTTACCAGCGAACTCCCCGCCCACCTTATGACGCATATCGCAAGGCTTTCGGTAGACCCGACGCACAGGGTTGTTATGCACTGCCACCCCACCTACACCATTGCAATGACCATTTCGGAAGATTTAGACGAAAAAGATTTTACCAAAAAACTTTGGAGAGCAAATACAGAAGATGTAGTCGTTTTCCCCGAAGGCGTTGCTGTGTTGCCGTGGCAACTTTGCGGTACCAACGAAATAGGTCAAGACACCGCAAACAAAATGAAAGAGTTTAGGGTTGTTATTTGGGCTATTCACGGTACGTTCGGTACGGGTAGCACTTTAGACGAAGCGTTCGGTTTAATAGAAACGGTAGAAAAAACCGCGCAAATCTATATGATTTCTAAACAATACGGAATTAAAAACACCATTACCGACGCAGGGCTAAAATCTCTTGCAGACTTTTGGCATGTTACCGACAAAATTAAAGACGGCTGGTTAGACCTTTAATACTTAGTTTACAAAAGTTTATTGTAAATATCCGTTAAAAGTTACAATCCCTTAGAGTTTGTTCTAAGGGATTTTGTTTACCTAAATTTTTATTTAACCCTTGACAAGCCTTTTAATATGTGTTACACTCTTCGTGTCGCATAAATTAAATAGTTATATTAGGGAGCCTTTTTATTTTTTAAATGGTTTTTTTCGTCGTAATAAATCGTTGAATTTGGTAAAATGCAAATTCCACTTGATTTATTACGATAGGTTTACCCTACGACTATTTTAAGATTTGTGCGACAACAACGGAGTTTGCATTTTTGTGTGCCGACTTCGGTTGGCGCACTTTTTGTTTTTAAAGGTTTTGCAAATCTTAAAAAAATAATAAACAACAAAGGAGAAAATTTTTATGTTTAATTTTGACAGGGCAGGTGAAAAAATTCAAAACATTGCAAAGATACTTTTTTTTATATGTGTAGTTGGTTGTATAATAGGTGCCATAATTTGTTTTTGTTATTATTCAGATGCCGTCAATGAGTACAATTATTATAAAAGCAATATCAAATCTACCTATGGCAACTATGATTCGTCAGTCAGTCTTTCGAAATCGTTGCTTTGGTGCGGTTTACTGTTATTAACGGTAGGTCCGTTAGTTTCGTATGTTTATTCTCTTTTACTATATGGCTTTGGGCGACTTATCGAAAATTCGGAAATAACAGCAGATTGCTCGGATATGATTTATAAAAACACAAACGAAATCATATCTCCAACCGTAATAGTTCCAAAAAAAAATCAAATCAAACACACCAAAAAACATAAAAAAAACAACAGTCAAGAAAACAGCAAAAGAAATAATAAATGAAACTTCTGCAAATCAAGATTATTGGATATGTAAAAGGTGCAAAACTAAAAACCCGTCTAATAAAATGTTTTGCACTAAGTGTCAAAAAATGAAGTAAAACATTAACCCCAGCGCTAAAA
>CAYYYD010000012.1:30274-31414 GCA_964475885.1 uncultured Christensenella sp. | reverse complement strand
AAATATAAAAAAAATTTGCTCGAATTAAAAAATTTCGAGTATAAGGATTAGTTATAAACCAAACGGTTACAAAATAAAAACTGCCGAAGGGCAGTTTTTTTGTTTGACAATTCGTTGACAATTCATTTTGTCTAAAAAATTATTTATCTGTAAATTTTAAGTTTATTGGAAACGATTTCCACTTCGAACGGAATATCGTCATACAATTCTCCGTCTACATTTACGGTAACGGGCTTGTCGGTAAAAATTTTAATGCTTTTCATTTTTTCGTGAAGCGCTTGCGGTAGCGTTAAAACCTTTCCTTTTTTAAGTTTAAGAAACGCGCCGATAAGCCCGAGTTTATTTATTTCTTTTACGGCGACGAAGTCTAAATTTTTGTCGGTTGTGTCGGCAACGGGGCAAATGGGAATACCGCCACCGTACATAGTGCCGTTGGCAACGCAGGCGATAAAAGAACGGTAATGCGTTTTTACGCCGTTAATTTCCGCATCGAAGTCCGAATACTCGAAGTTAAGCAATGTTTTTATAAGACACATAGTATAGGCGAATTTGGTTTTTTTCTTTAACGCGCGGTATCTTTTTAACACGTCTACGTCTACGCCCATACCTATAATATTAAGTCCGCGAACGGTGGGCATTTGCATAAAGTCGGTAAACTTAGGCGTTCCGTTTAAAACGGTGTCTAACGCCTTTACGGGGTCTAGGGAAAGCCCCAGCGCGGTAGCGAAGTCGTTACCCGTTCCGCAGGGTATTATGCCCATATTAACGTTTTCGAAATTGTCGAACCCGTTTATAACTTCGTGAAGCGTTCCGTCTCCGCCGACGGCGATTACGTCGGTTGCGCCGTTTTTAATTAAAGACGCGGTAATTTCCGTGGCGTGGTGGGGCGTGTTAGTCATATGAATAACATACTTAACGCATTTTTCGGCAAGTCTTTGTTGCAAGACAGAAAGCGTTTTTTTAATTTTAGAACCCTGATGTCCGCCTGCCGACGGATTAACTATAAAATCTAACATAAAAAATATCCGTAAAGTTTAATGCAAATATTTTACTACAATTTTACATAAAACACAACTTTATTTATTATTTTGGTCTTTTTAATTTACAAAAACATAAAAACGTTATAAAATGATAAATGTG
>CAYYYD010000012.1:27884-30174 GCA_964475885.1 uncultured Christensenella sp. | reverse complement strand
TTTACCAAAATGCGTAAAGATTCGTATACGGGCGGTGCGCACAAACCGACCGAAACTCTGTTTACCGACGACATAACAGAAGACGCTTTGCGCCGAGATTTTAAGTGTAACGCCGTTTACTACAATCTTTCGACCGACGAAATCGTAGACCCGTTAGGCGGTATAGACGATATAAAAAACAAACGGCTTTGCACCGTAAAAAACCCCGACGAAGTTTTTTGTAACGACGGTTTAAGGCTTATGCGCCTTGCAAGGTTTTCGGGCGAGCTGGGTTTTGCGCCGACGCAGGAAGTTTTGCGTTCTGCCGAAAAGTTTTCGGATAATATAAAAGAGATTGCCGTAGAAAGGATAACCGAAGAACTAAAACGCATTTTGGTATGCGACGAAAAATATTCTTTTTCGGATAAGGTCGGGCACTATACGGCGCTTAAAGTTTTAGCGGACACGCGCGTGCTAGACAAAATTTTACCCGAACTAACATTGGGGCGCGGAATAGAACAGAGAAAAGATTACCATAATTACGACGTTTTAGAACACACTTTGCGCACGGTTATGTACGCCGACAAAAGCGTAAGAATTTCCGCACTCTTTCACGACGTGGCAAAACCAAAACTGTTTAACGAAAACGGCAACTTTTATAAGCACGACAATGTCGGAAAGGTTTTGGTTGGCAAGGTAATGAAAAGGTTAAAATTCGACAATAAAACAATTTCGGAAACACAGTTTTTAACCGAATACCATATGCTGGATATGGACTTAAAGGTAAGAGAGAAAAAACTTATAAGGTTTTTTGTAGACAACTATTCTAAAATAGATAAATTGCTAAAACTGAAACAAGCCGATTTTTCGGGCAGTAAAGACGATTTGTCCGTTTGCCCCACCGTATTAAAGTGGCAAGGAATTTTATCTAAGATGCAAGGACTTAAAGTTCCGCTTACCGTAAAAGACCTAAAAATTTGCGCAAAAGACGTAATAGACGCAGGTTTTAGCGGAAAGGAAGTAGGGGCGGTTTTGACTAGGCTTTTTGACCAAGCGGTTATAAACCCCGAAATAAACGAAAGGGAAAGACTGCTTAGTTTAATTGACAAGTATAAAAACGCGCGTAGCGTTAATAAATAAATTTTAATTTGCGACACAACAAATGTTATTATAGGAGAGTATAATATGTCTAAACGTAGAAACGAAATGTTCGGCGTAAGACCGCTTAAAAATTTTCTTTGGTGGCTGTTCGGCTTTATTTCGCCCATAATACTACTTATCGCGTCGATAGTCGTCGGCTTGTTTGTAATACCCGTTTCTAAGTACTTAGAATGGGCAGGCGTTTCGGAAGAAGAAACGGAAACTTTCGTAAGTAAAGAAATAGCAAACAATACGGTGTTTAAAGGGTTAACGGGTATTACCGAGTATACTATGGAAGAAGTACCCGTATTACTAGACCTTTTAAGCAAGTTGTCAGACGAGCTTAGCGGAGTTACTATTAACGAACAACCGTTGTTTAAGGTCGATAAAGAAAAATTACAGCAATTAAAAACCAGTAAAGTAATCGATATACAAAATATTTTTACAACGTATACGTCTTGCGTAAGCGTTGTAGCCACAATAAATTCGTTGGGCTTAGATTTGGGCGAATTTAATCAACTTTCGGCAATCGGCTCTTTCGATTTAATAGAACAAGACGAGCAGTTAGCCACCTACTTTACCGACGGTACCGTACCCGAAATACCGCAAATGTATTACTATGACATAAGCCAGTTGCAGGGCAATTCTCAGCCGGAAGTTTTTGTGCAATCGGAAAGTCAAGAAGACACGCAAGAATCCGCACCGCAAAACTATGCGCGCGTGTTTAAAGATGATGGCAGTTTGGTAGACGAACTTTCGGGTTTAAGTGCAGAGCAACTTACGGGGCTTAACTTTTACTATCCTGCGCTTAACAGCGTACCGGTGATAGACTTTATAAAAGTTTTCCCCGAGCGTTTTAAAATGACTACTTTAAGTTCTATACTAGAAGTATTCTCCGACAATACCGAAGACGGCGCTTTAAATAAAATCTTAGGCGACGAAACCATAGGTTCTATCGGCGGACTAGGGTTCGACAGTTTTATGCTTGTCGATTTTATTGACGAGCCGACGGAAGAAAACGGATACGCAAACAAAGAACTATACGATATTTTAAAGGACGCAACGGGTAAAGAAAATAACAAAGACATTACGCTACAAGACCTTTCTTCTAATATGGACATAAACCAAATTCGTTTAGTCAGCATAATTGATGAACCGACAGAAGAAAACG
>CAYYYD010000012.1:26506-27784 GCA_964475885.1 uncultured Christensenella sp. | reverse complement strand
ATGAATATCGACAGTATTCGTTTAGCAAGCATAATCGAAGCACCGTCAGACTATTTACCTAAGGAAGGTGAAGAAGATTACGACCAAAAACTAGAAGCATACAATAAAAATAGAAAACTGTATGATATATTGTTAGACAGCGCTAATGCAAATCTTGAAGAGAACGAAGAAGCAAAAACTTACGGCGACATAACTGTCGGTATTCTTTCTGAAATGAATATGGATGCCATTTGTTTGGTAAGCATAATAGACGCTCCGTCAGAAAATGAACCCGAAAAGAATAAAGACTTATATAACATTCTAAAAGACGCGACAGGTGTAGATTCTTACGACAAAATAACCGTCGGTAGTCTTTCTGAAATGGAAATAGATAGAGTCCGTTTGACTAATATACTAGAAGCACCGTCAGACTATTTGCCTACGGAAGGTGAAGAAGGTTACGACCAAAAACTAGACGCGTACAACCGCAACAGAGACTTATATAAAGTATTAAAAGACGTAACAAACGCAGAAACTTACGACGAAATAACGGTCGGCAGTCTTTCAAATATGGATATGGACAATGTGCATTTGACTAGCATACTCGACGCACCGACCGAAACCAACCCCGAAACAAACAAAGACCTGTACAATATTTTAAGGGACTTGACGGAAAAGTCTAACGAAGAAATAACTATTAAAGACCTTTCCGGTATAGATATAAACAAGGTTCATTTAAGCAGTATATTAGAAGTGCCGGCAAGCGAAAAGCCTACGGACGATACCGACCCCGAATACAACAAAAAATTAGAAGCGTACAATAAAAACAGAAAACTGTACGATATACTGTTAGATTCGACAGAAGCAAAAAAATACGAAGACATAACGGTCGGTATGCTTTCTGACTTAAAAACAGACAATATTCATTTAGCACGCGTAATAGATGTGCCGACGGCAGATAACGGTTATAAAAACAAAGACTTATACAAAATATTGTTAGATACTACTAAGGACGCAGAAAAATACGAAGACATAACCATCGGTATGATTTCGGATATGAAAATAGACAACGTCCATTTAAGCAGTATAATTGCTCCGCCGACTTCCGACGAAAAGGTAGAAAAGCCTACGGATGATACCGCCCCCGACTACCAGCAAAAACTAGACCAATACGACGCTTACCATAAAAACAGAGACTTGTACAATATTTTAAGGGACTTGACGCATAAGCCTAACGACGAAATAGTGGTCGGCGACCTTTCTAATATAGATATGAACAACGTTCATTTAAGCAGTATA
>CAYYYD010000012.1:0-26406 GCA_964475885.1 uncultured Christensenella sp. | reverse complement strand
AAACTTACTATATATCTGCCGAAGCAAAAGTTTGGTTATTCCTTTTGTATAAAGCGGACGGTGTAAATTATGTTAGTACCGAAAATCCCGATGGTACGGGTGTAGCGGAAACATATACCGCAGTAGATTTTACAATAGGCGGTATGAACGATAGGATAGTAGAAGTTTCGGGAGAGATTATGAGCGCAACCATACGTCAGGCATACGATTGTGGTATATTAGAAAGCAAGTACGAAAAAATTTGGGGTTTTAGTTTTACCGGTGTAATAAAGGAGCTTAACGAAAAGTTGAGTAAATTCTCCTAAATTGTCAAGTTTGTAAAACCCTTAAAAAATAATTGACAAAAAAAACAATATTTGTTATTATAACTTTACACGGCTAGCAAAGTAAAATTTTACGTCGCAATCGCTTTTGTCGTTTGCATAAATGCAAACGACAGCCGTGGATTTATAATACGGCGTTCTAAAACTATTTCGGGCAAGTTTTTTCGCTCGAATTAACACAGTACTTATCCGCTTTCGTAATCGGCGGAAAAGAATATAACCTTGCTTGTATTTTATATACAAGCCGAATAAGTCCGGGAGGTAAAAAAATTATGACGAAGTACGAAATGCTTTATATTCTCGATACGGCACTTACCGACGAAGTGAAAGAAGCAATCATCAAAAAGTTCGAAGACTTAGTTACCGGTAACGGCGGTGTGGTTGAAAAGACCGACCGTTGGGGCGTAAAAAAATTGCAGTACCCCATTAACTACAAAAACGACGGATACTATGTTTTGATGACTTTCGAAGCAGAAAAGACCTTGGTTGTCGAGATTAAGCGTATCGCCGGTATTACAGACGGCATAATCAGAAGATTAATAACTAAAAGATAAGGATAGGAAAAAGTATGAATAAAGTTATTCTGGTAGGAAATTTAACCAGAGACCCCGAACTTACCGAAACCCAAAGCGGAATAGCCGTATGCAGGTTTTCTATTGCGGTGTCAAGAGATTACGCCAACAGTGAAGGCACCAGAGAAACCGATTTCTTTAACATAACGGTATGGCGCGGAAGGGCAGAAAACTGCGGTAAGTATCTTAAAAAGGGTAACAAAGTTGCGATAGTCGGTAGTTTGCAAAACCGTTCTTACGAAGATAAAGACGGAATTAAACGTAACGTAACCGACGTTGTTGCAAGCGAAGTGGAATTTCTAACTCCTAAAAACGCTCAGGGTAGCGATTCTGATACAGATTCCGAACCTGCCGTTTCTTCGAGAAGAGAACGTCCGCAACTGGAAGCGATTGACGACAATCAACTTCCCTTCTAAAATTATAAGGAGAACGTAAAATGGAAGAAAATATGACTACTGCCCCCGTAGTTGCCGAAGCAGAACAGCATGTAGCACCTAAGGAAGGCAAGAAATTCGTAAAGAGAATTCCCCGCAGAAAGGTTTGCGCTTTCTGTCAGGCAAAAATCGATGCTATCGACTATAAGGATATTAACACCTTAAAGAAATACGTCACCGAAGGCGGTAAAATTTTGCCCCGTCGTATGACCGGCGTATGCGCAAAGCATCAAAGAGTTTTGGCTACCGCAATCAAGCGTGCAAGACTCGTAGATTTATTGCCCTTTAAAGGCGAATAAAATTTAACTAAAAATTTACAATGCGTCGATAACAATTTCCGTTACCGACGCATTGTTTTTATATTCGCCTGTCGGCAAGTTATAACGTTAAAAGCAGTAATATTTTGTTGCGTTTATCGTTGATACGGGCTAAAAACTTTTATGCGGTACTCCGATTTTTTCGGGGTTTTTGTTTTTTGGGGCGGTAGTGCTTAAAAAAACAAATCGGAAAGGGCTGTATTACAATAGTTAAATCGTATCTTATTATGTTAAAAATTAACACATTTTCCAAAAAATAGCAATATACGGTAAGATATTTGAAAAAAATTTTCAAAAATTTTAAAAAACACCGAAAAAACGCTTTACAAAAAACGTCGAAAGTTGTATATTATTATTGTCGAAGGACAAAAAGTTCCGCTAGACAATAAATTTTTGCTCATCATTTTCCCCCTTATCATATATTATTCAAGAAGCATTAAACCGTGTTTAATGCTTTTTGAATTTTAAAGGGCAGGGTGCTAAAATGTTCTTGTAAAAAAAGCAGTTTTGTGGTACTATAATAAAGGTAGACAAAAGGAGATATGCCAATGACGAAAGGCGAACTTGCAAAAGAATATTTTAAAAGCGGTGTAAACTGCGCACAGGCGGTTGCGCTTGCGTTTAAAGACCAAACGGATATGTCCGAAGAACAAATAAAAAAACTTGTTATCGGGTTCGGTGGCGGACTTGCACGACAAAGAAGCGTATGCGGTGCGGTGTCGGGTATGGTTATGATTTTAAGTTATTTAAGGTCTGACGGAAAAGACAAGCAAAGCATTTACAAGTTGATTCAAGACGCTTGCGCCGAAGTAAAAGAAAAACTGGGTTCTTTAATTTGCGCCGAACTTTTAGACGGAAAGGTCAAAGTCGATTCTAACCCCAAGCCCGAAGACAGGACGGAAGAGTATTACAAAAAAAGACCGTGCGCCGAAATAGTGCAAGTCGTTGCCGATATTACCGAAAAGTATTTAAATTTATAACCGAGAAATTAGTAAAGGAAAAAGCCACGGAATACCGTGGCTTTTCGTGTTGTTTTTTGGTTTTTTATTTAGACAACGCGTTAGGGTTTACTTTTTCTAATTCTTTTCTAAACCCTGCCGAAGACAACAAAATTATTCCGACTACGATAGCCAGCGCTATGTCGATAAAAACGTAGGTGTTATATACCGCGCTGTACAATAAAAAGTTTGTTGCGCCGTCGCCTATGGCATACGCGCCGAAAGCGAACACGCCCGATATTACGTGCGAAATGTACCTTAGTATTCCCGTAAGCGACGCGCCGATTGTAAACTTAATTCTGGGTTTATCGGACAAAACGTTTAAATCGGTTAAAAGTCCGCTCATCGCTATCATAGAAAAGGCTATGGGGTAGTCAAGCAAAAACTGTGCGGGGTGAACTATAAACGGGTCTTGCACGGCTTGTAGCAAACCGTATATAACGCCGACCAGCAAACCCTTTTTCATTCCGTAAACATACGAGAAAAGGCAGAGCGGTAAAAAAGAGAAAAGCGTAACGGAACCGCCTTGAAGCCATGCCGATTCGAATTTGATAAACGAAAGGGTAAAGGCAAGCGAAATGCAAATTCCCGCAAAGGCTATGGTCTTAGAGTCGAACGGGGCTTTGTTTTTTCTGCCGACTATTAAAGAAAGCGCTACCATAAAAACAACGAGTACGGCGCTGAAAACATATAAGAGTGTGGAGTTAAACCCGGCTTCTTCGGAAGTGTAGTACCCGTCGCCGTTTACATTGTGCGTGTAATGTAGGTAGGTAAGTACTAAAGTTACTACGACAGACACCGCCAAAAGGCAACCGAAAATCATTGCGAAAGTTTTTTTGCGCGGACTTTCTTTTTTAGACAACACAAACAAAACTATTCCGCCGACTAACGCAACCGTCAACGAAATTAACAGCGGTAACAAAACGTGCGTGATTACGTCCGTGCTAACCCAGTTGTCTTCTAGATATGCAATGTCGTATTTCTTTACGATTTTCGCTACTAAAAGAATTATGCCTAAGCACAGCGAATAAAACAAAAGCGCAACGAAGCAACTTTTTGCGACTTTACCCAAACTTTCTTTATAAGAGATTAGGCAAAACGCTAAAGTAAGTACGATTGCAAGTAAGAAACCTATCGTCAGCCATAGCGAAATAGGTTCCATTGTGTCCGAAAAATATACTTTTTCGGAAGAGAGTAAATTAAACGACATAAAACCTCCTTTCTATTCGCTATAAAGTAACATAAAAACGCCCCCGTATGGGAGCGTTGTAAAACGGTATAAGTTACGTTATTTTGCTTTCCCTTCAAGCATAACCTTGCGGGTTCAAATGGTGTAATCTCAGCCTTACGGCACCCATAGCGAATATGTAAAAATTTATTAAAGTAATAATACCAAAAATAAATTCTTGCGTCAAGCAAAATTATGTGATAAAATAAAAAACCCAAGGAGAAAAGTTATGTTTAAATTTTTTGCGTTTATCAACAGAATGAAGTACATAAAACGCTGGTCGCTTATGCGTTCTATAAGGGAAGAAAATATTATGGAACACAGCCAGCAGGTTGCGGTAATATCGCACGCGCTTGCCCTTATAAGAAATAAAGAGTTCGGCGGAAACGTAAACGTAGAAAAAACTGTTTTGCTTGCCCAGTATCACGAAGTCGGCGAAGTAATTACGGGAGATTTGCCTACGCCGATTAAGTATTTCAATCCGGAAATCAAAACGGCGTACAAAGATTTAGAAAAAATCGCTTGCGAAAAACTTTTGGGTATGCTTCCCGAAAACCTTAAAGGCGAATACGAACAATATATAATTCCCGATACGAGTTCGGAAGAGTATATGCTTGTAAAGTGTGCCGACAAACTTTGCGCCTACCTTAAATGCGTAGAAGAAATTAAAGCAGGCAATTCGGAATTTAAAAAGGCAAGGGCAACCATACTTTCCGAACTTAAAGCGTTAAAGGTAAAAGAAGTGGACTATTACCTTAAAGAGTTTGCGCCCGCCTACGATTTGACATTAGACGAGTTAGATTAGTTTTTTGTGCAAGTTGTACACTATTTTAAATTATATTTATGAATATATCTGTTGTGTAAAAAGCGGTAACGTAGTAAAATAAAATAGTAAAAACACCTGAAAAGGTAGGAGGAAAATTATGTCAAGTTTAAATCTTAAAAACATCTACAAGGTTTATCCGTCGGGCGTAACTGCGGTTACCGACTTTAACCTTGATATCGAAGACAAAGAATTTATAGTTCTTGTCGGTCCGTCCGGTTGCGGTAAATCTACAACGCTTCGTATGATTGCCGGTCTAGAAGAAATTTCTTCCGGCGAACTTTATATCGACGGAATTTTGGTAAACAACCGTGCCCCCAAAGACAGGGATATAGCAATGGTTTTCCAAAACTATGCACTTTATCCGCATATGACCGTTTACGACAATATGGCGTTCGGTCTTAAACTTCGCAAAATGCCCAAAGAAGAAATTGACGCAAGGGTTAAAGAAGCCGCAAGAATTTTGGGTATAGAAATGTACCTTTCCAGAAAGCCTAAGGCTTTATCCGGCGGTCAAAGACAGCGTGTCGCTTTGGGGCGTGCAATCGTCCGTGAACCTAAGGTATTCCTTTTAGACGAACCGCTATCTAACTTAGACGCTAAACTTCGTTCGCAAATGAGAAGCGAAATTACCAAACTTCATAACCGTTTGGCAACCACTTTTATTTACGTTACTCACGACCAAGTAGAAGCAATGACTATGGGTACCAGAATCGTAGTTATGAAAGACGGGTTTATGCAACAGGCAGACACGCCTATCAACCTTTACGACCACCCCGTAAATCAATTCGTTGCAGGCTTTATCGGAAGCCCGCAAATGAACTTCTTTAAGGGCGTTCTTACCGGCACCAAAACAAAGGTCAACGTAGAATTCGGTATGGAAAAGATTGCTCTTCCCAAATCTAAGGTCAACCTTATTGTAGATTTAGAAAAATATCTTAACACGGGCAGAGAAATTATTTTCGGTATCCGTCCCGAAGACATTAGCGACAACGAAGCTAAAATCGCAGAAGGCAAACTTCCCGTTATCGAAGCAGAAGTCGATGTGGTAGAAGCATTAGGGCCGGAAACCATTTTGTATTGCAAGACTCGTTCGGAAATAACCGAAGAATCGGAAGAAGCCGAAGAAAGCATAGTCGACGACGTTGCAAATCTTACCGCAAAGGTAGGCAACCGTTCGACCACTGTCCCCGGTATGACCGTTAAACTTGCGCTTAATACCGAGCACTGCCAACTCTTCGATAAAGAAACCGAAGTAACCATTATAGCAAAAGACGAAGAAAGCAAGGCCGCTATTTTGGAATTGCAGGCAAAACGCGAACAAGAAGAAGCCGACAAGGCGGAAGCTCTCGCACAGAAACTTGCCGAAGAACAGGCTAAGGCAGAAGAGCTTGCAGAAAAGCAAAGACTTAAATTAGAAAAGAAATTGGCTAGAAAGGGTGGCGCTTCTAAACAAGAAGACGAAGCGGTTGCTACCGAAGAAGTAGCAGAAACCGAAGAAGTAGTTACCGAAGAAGAACAAAAGTAATTAAAAACAATTCGGACAAGTTAAAAGGCTAACGAAAGATTTTCGTTAGCCTTTTGAGTTTTAAATTTTAGTTGACCGAAAAACTTAAATAACGTAAAAGTTTACGCGGTCTTTTTTTACATACAAATTTTTATTTTATTTTTATCGCTTTAATCAATCTGAAAACGTCTTCTGCCGTACGCGAAAGATTTGTTTCGCTATACTCTTTGCTTACAGAAAAGTCTTGCGGTAATCTGTTTATGGGAAAGACTGCCGTAACCCCCGTTTTATACAGTTCGGTCATATCGCCGTCGGCACCGCCTACTATCGCAACAACGGGTACGCCGTGTTTTTGCGTGCGTTCGGTAATTCCCGAAATTACCTTTCCGTGCAAACTCTGTTCGTCGATTTTCCCTTCGCCCGTAATTACCAAATCCGCGTCTTTTATTTTTTCGTCAAATCTAATTGTGTCTAAAACCGTTTGTATGCCCGACTTTAATTGCGCCCCGACAAACGCTTTAAGTCCTACACCCAACGCGCCTGCCGAACCGCCACCGCGCAGTTCGGAATAGTCTGTACCGTAATCGCGTTTTAGTATGTCGCAAACGTGTTTTACGCCGTCGTCTAATATTTTTACCGCTTTTTCGTCTGCGCCCTTTTGCGGTGCAAACACGTACGACGCACCGTTCTTTCCGTACGGGGGATTGTCTACGTCGCACATAGCGGTAACTTTTATATCCTTAGTTATAATTCCGCTTAAATCTATGCGTTGTATATCGCAAAGAGTTTCGCCCACAGGGGTAAAACTATTGCCGTCTTTGTCAAAAAACTTTGCGCCCAGACTAACCGCCATACCGCAACCGAAGTCGTTTGTACAAGAACCGCCCAGCCCCACTATAATCTCTTTTGCGCCCGAAGATATTGCAAACGCCATTTGTTTGCCAAGCCCCGTCGTCGTTGTTTTAAGCGGATTTTTGCAACCTTCTACAAGCGGAAGCCCTGCCGTTTGAGATACTTCTACGACGGCGGTGTCGTTGTAAAAACACGCATAAGCGTCTTTCGGGTTTCCGAACGGGTCGTCGGCAACCGAATAAATCTTTTTTCCGTTAAGCGCGTACAAAAAACAATCTACCGTTCCTTCTCCGCCGTCGGCAACGGGAATGGTTAAAACGCAACAGTCGGGAAATATTTCTTTTGCTTTTTTGCTTAGCACTTCGCAAATGTGTTCGGAAGTCAAAGTCCCCTTAAACGAGTCGGGGATAATTACGATTTTTTTCATATTTAGCCTATAATTTACCGTTTGTTTTTGTAAGTTATGTAACGTTATTATATCATCTTCATTTATATTTAGTCAATGATGTTTTTTGGCGATAACCGAATATGTTTGAAAATTCGGGGTAAAAATTTATTATATGTCTTGAAAAAAACAAAAAAATATCGTATAATACATTGTATTATGGAAGCAGACATCATAAAGTTTTTTGACCAGATAAAAAATAATACGGGCATAGATTTCGTTATATACGACGCTTGCGGTAAAACGGTTTTCGGCAATTCGGCAAACGACGTTACCGTTGCCGACATATCGGACGGGGTTAAAAGTCAGCCCGAAAACGCGCGCACGCTTTTTAGGTTAGAACTGAAAAACAAGGTTTATATCGGTAAAATCGACGGTGCGGGCAAGGTAGAATATAATTATGCAACGCTGATTACCGAACTTATAAAAACTTCTTTTTCAAGACCGACCGAACTCTCGCGCGAAGAGTTTTTGCTATCGCTTTTACATTCGGAAATCGGTTCGCAAGAACTAGGCAGGTATTTAAGAAAATACCGTTTGTCGACAGGGTCTTGTTGTGCGATGATTATAACCGCTTCGTCGGGCATTGCCGAAGCAAAAGAAATTGTAGAAAATTACGGAAGTTTAAGCAAAGACTTTTGTGTTACGCTAGATAAAAACTCTTGCGTTTTCGTAAAGTTTTCTGACGACGCAACCAAAGAATACTGCTCGTTTACCGAGTATGCGGAGTATATCGCTCAATCGGTTTTCGACGAACTAGGGGTAAGGGTAAAGGTCTATATCGGCGGAATAGTAAAAAGTATAGCCGAACTAGGCACGTCGTTTATGCAGGCTTCTACGACCTTGCGTATGTCCGAAGCAGAAAACTCTAAGGCGCAGATTCATTCTTTTAAAGAGTATATGCTTATTAAAATATTAGAAGACATACCCAAGTACAAACTAGACGAATACTTAAAACTTCTTACCGACCCCGGCGCAGAAGAAATTTTTTCGGACGAAGAGATGATGCAGACGGCAGAAGAGTTTTTGCTTAACAGTCTAAACCAAAGCGAAACGGCAAGGACGTTGTATCTTCACAGAAACACGTTAAGTTACAGACTTGACAAAATAGAAAAGGCGACGGGCTTGAATATTAGAAATTTTTCGGACGCGGTGTCGTTTAGGCTTATTACGGTATTACATAAATTGGTAAAATAAAAATGGAACAAACAAACTCTAATCTTACCGAATACAAAAGAAAAAGCAAACGCGTATTTACACTCGTTATAATACTGACCGTTATAATTTCTTTCGTCTGCGGTTTTTTTGTCAACGCGCTGGTGCAAGGCAGAACCCGTCGCAACCTTAATTCGGTAATTTCGCTTATAGAAGAACACGGTATCTTCGTTACCAAAAACATACGGGGCGAAGACCTTACCGACGACGAAATGCTAGACCTTATCGTAAAAACTTTGCTTTCTTCGGATAAGTACGCAAGGTATTACGGCAAGCAAGAATATCAGGCGCTAAAAAGCCAAAACAACGGAAATTACAGCAACTTCGGTTTTTCTGTTTCGCAGTCGCTAAAAGTCTACTCGGTGGTGGGCAACTCTCCTGCCGAAAAATCCGGTTTAAGGGTTGGCGACAAAATAGTTTCTATATCGAAAGACGGCGAACAGGCGACTGTGATAGACGAGTATGGTATGTTGACTAGTGTATTGGAAGAAAGCCAAAACGCTTCGAGTTTTACCATAACCGCAGAGCGTGGCGAAGAACAAAAAACGTTTACCGTTAAAAAGGCAGAATACATTGCAAGTTATGTTAAGTATTTCGACGACGAAAAAAGCGTTAATCTTTTAACCGACGGCAAATCGACAAAAGTTTTAGATTACGACAATACCGAAAATTTTAACCTTCCGTCGGATACCGCAATGATAGTGTTGCAAGAGTTTATGGGTGACGCAGACGTTCAGTTCGGCGGTGCGATAGAATATATGAAAAGTCGCGGTAAAACAAAACTTATACTAGACCTTCGCGGAAACGGTGGCGGTAGGCTAGACGTTTTGTGCGATATTGCCGGATACCTTGTTAAAAACGGCGGAACCAAAAATTCGCCGATAGTGTACAGTCAGGCAAAAAATTCGCAAGAAACGTATTATACTTCTTTTAATAAGTATTACGACGGTCTGCAAAAAACCGTCGTATTGTGCGACGGCAATACCGCTTCGGCTTCGGAATGTTTAATAGGCGCTATGCTGTACTACGGTAAAGAAGAACTAGACGGAAATTTTTCTATCGACGACGTAGTGGCAAGCAAAGACGCTTCGGGACATGCGGGAACTTACGGAAAGGGAATAATGCAAACGACGTACGAGTTGGCGTCGGGCGACGCCGTAAAATTTACTACGGCAAAGATTTTTCAGCCGGATAAAACGACTTGTATTCAAGACGTGGGGATAGTCCCCGAAAATCCGCTTAACGCCGTAGACGACGCCGACGCTGTAAAACGCGCGATAGAAATCGTTAGTCGGAAGTAAAGTATTGGTTTAGTCGGTCGACGATATGTGCGTCGGCAAAGTCAGACAGCGGTTGCAGTCCCCAATCGTTACAACCGCAGGGTTCGGGGTTTTGATTTTTTGTGTTTAAGTTAATAAAGTTTGAAATCAGCGGTAAAATCGTTTCCGGATTGAGTTCGGAAACGACTTTTTTTATATCGTAATTGTTTTTTTTAAGCATTTCCGCGACGGGCTTAATTTTTTCTCCGCCGACGTTTTCTAATAGGTAAGATAATAAAAGTTGTAATATTTCCATAATAAACCTGCTAACAATATAGTATATGATGTTCATAGAATAATATTGAAAAAATTATCGGGGGAAAGTTATGCAAGATTTTAACGAGTATTCTAACAATAAAAACGACCGACAGAGCAACGATATTTTCGATACCGTAAACCGAATGGCTAAACAATACGACGGTAAAAGTCAGGGCGAACTGCTAAAAGCAATTCGAGATAAGGCAAAAGAAGGCAAGAAAAACGGCACGCTTACCAACGCCCAGATAGACGCGTTTGCCCGAATGCTTGCCCCCGTGCTTGACGAAAAACAAAAGAAGATACTTTTAAAAGTGGTCGAAGACCTTAAAAAGATTTAGTCTTTACATATTTCTTTTAACGCTCTTAAAAAATAATTCACTTCGGCGTCGGTATTTTGAACGGCAAGGCTTACCCGTACCAGTCCCGTTTTTTCGGTGCCGAGATATTTATGTATAAGCGGTGCGCAATGAAAACCGCCCCTAACCGCTATATCGTACTTGTCGCTTAAAATTTGCGCGACGAAAGAACTGTCTTTGTTTTGTACGCTAAAACTTACTATTCCGGCAGGGTTTGGCAAAGAAAAAACCTTAACGCCGTTTATTTCGGAAAGGCTGTTTATCAGTTTTTCGGTGGTTTTGTAAAGGTGTTCGGAAAAGTTGCTTAAATTTTTTACGGCATAGTTTACCCCTTCCGAAAGTGCGCAGATGCTAGGTAAATTAAGCGTTCCCGATTCTAACCGTTCGGGATATTCTTCGGGCTGGAACGGGTTAAAAGAATCCGTTCCCGTACCGCCGAAAGTAAGCGGTTGTATTTCGGTGTCGTCGCTAAACGCCAAAACACCGCTTCCCATTATTCCGTAAAGCCCCTTGTGTCCTGCAAGCGCAAGCATAGAAATATTATCGGCTTTCATATCTATTTTTACGTGTCCGCCACCTTGCGCGCCGTCTACCAAAAGTTTTACGCCGTACTCCTTTGCAAGTTTGCCGATTTCGGAAACAGGCATAACTTCGCCCGTAACATTAGATACCGAAGTTACCGCAACAAGTTTGGTTTTAGGCGTAATCTTTTCGGCTATCGCTTTTACTACATCGCCGTCTACGGGGCTTACAATGTCTAGCGAAATTTTTTTAAGGCTTTGCAAACGGTAAAGCGGTCTTAAAACGGAGTTGTGTTCGAACACCGTGGTAACTACGTGGTCGCCGTCTTTTAACGTACCGAAAATAGCGGTGTTAAGCGCTTCGGTGCAGTTTTTCGTAAACACCACGCGCTGTGGCGAACAGTTAAACGCTTTCGATACGTTCTTTCTGCAATCGTAAACTATTTTCGCGCCGGTTACCGAAAGCCTGTGTCCGCTTCTTCCGGGGTTTGCCAAAAGGTATTTTAAAACGGTTTCGGCTCCGCTAACGACTGCCGAAGGTTTGAATCCGCCCGTTGCCGAATTATCGAAATATATCATATTTTCTCCTTACGGTTTTTACACAAAAAACAAAGACTTTTAATAATATATTGTATAAGGACTATCGTTCTTTTATGCAAAGGAGAAAATATTATGGAATACGTTCTTGTGGCAATGCGGTCTAGGTCGGCGGTCGTCGGGCTTTCGGAATTTTTGACGGCTTCGGGCATTAAAAATCAAATTGTTTCTACCCCCAAAGACGCAGGCGTGGGTTGTGGGTTGTCGGTTAAAATAAGCGTTAATTCTTTTATGAATGTTAAAAGAGCATTAAATATAAAAAAAATAAACGTCGCAGGCTATTTTTTGGTAAAAACTTTGGGCGGAAGGGTGTACGTTAAACCTATTTGATACAAAACAGTTGTAAAAAATTTCCGTTTGTGTTAAAATGACTATCGTGAAAAAACAAAAGGCAAAAACAATAGTCAACACACTTGCGGAAGTTTTTACGGACAAGCCTGCGCTTAACTATACCACCCCGTACGAACTGCTTGTAGCGGTAATTCTTTCCGCTCAGTGCACCGACGCGCGTGTAAATAAAGTTACTCAAAAACTTTTTTCCGAGTATAATACTCCGCAAAAAATGGTAACTTTATCTCAGCAAGAATTAGAGAAATATATTTTTTCTTGCGGACTGTACAAAAGCAAGGCAAGTCATATACTGTCGGCTTCGCAAGATATTATCGACAAGTTTTCGGGCAACGTTCCCGACAACTTTAAAGACTTAACGTCGCTTGCCGGCGTAGGCAGAAAAACCGCCAACGTCGTGTGCTCGGTGGCGTTCGGTAAAGACGCGATAGCGGTAGACACGCATGTTTTCAGGGTTTCTAACAGAATAGGCTTGGTGCGTGAAACCGATGTTTTAAAAACCGAAAAGGGGTTAATGCAGGTTTTAGAAAAAAGCGACTGGTCTAGGTCGCACCACTATTTAATTTACTTGGGCAGAAGTTTTTGCAAATCCCAAAACCCCGACTGCGAAAATTGTCCTATAAAAAATTTGTGCGAAAAAAATATTGAAAGGTAAATATGTTTATTGACAGAGCAAGAATTACAATAAAAGCCGGCGACGGCGGTAACGGAATTACTTCTTTTATCCATTACAAAGGTATCGTAGGCGGTGGCCCCGACGGTGGGGACGGCGGTAAAGGGGGAGATATAGTTTTCGTTGCCGACAGACATTTGTCTAGTTTAGCCGATTATTATTACAAAACCAAATACGTTGCGGAAAACGGAAGCGCGGGCGAACCCAAAAACTGTTTCGGCAAAAAGGGTAAAGACCTTATTTTAAAAGTGCCGTTAGGCACGGTAATAAAAGACAAAGAAACGGGTAACATTATCGCCGATATGTTTACCGACGGTCAAAGGAAGGTTGTTTTGGTTGGTGGGGACGGCGGTAAAGGAAACGCAAAGTTTGCAAATTCCAGACGCCACGCTCCGCATTTTTCTCAAACGGGCGAAAAAACCGAAACAAAGCAGGTGCTTTTAGAACTTAAAACCATAGCGGACGTAGGTTTGGTGGGCTTTCCTAACGTAGGTAAATCTACTATTTTGTCTAAGCTTACGTCGGCTCGTCCTAAAATCGCCAACTACCATTTTACCACACTGTCGCCTAATCTGGGCGTATGCGATTATTACGACAATCAGTTCGTAATAGCAGATATTCCCGGTTTAATAGAAGGCGCAAGCGACGGCGCGGGGCTTGGCATAGAGTTTTTAAGGCACATAGAAAGAACGAGAATGTTGGTTCACGTCGTAGATATTTCTGGCGTAGAAGGAAGGGACCCTTACGACGACTATTTAAAAATCAATCAGGAACTTAAAAAGTACGGCGAACTTAACAAACTTAAACAGATTATCGTAGCCAACAAAACGGATATGTTCGGCGCCGAAGAACAGTTTACGGCGTTTAAAGAAAAAATAGGCAAACGACACAAAATCGTGCCCGTTTCGGCAATTACGGGAAAGGGGCTTGACCAACTGAAAAAAGAAATTTATCAAACGCTTAGCAAACTTCCGCCGATTAAACCGTTAGAGTTCGAAGAGTTTAATTACGTTAAACCCGAAAGGCTTTCTTACGAAATATTAAAAGAAGGCGAAACGTACGTGGTTGTCGGTTCTTTGGTAGAAGTGTTAAAAAGAAACGTCGTTATGGACGACATACATTCTTTTGCGTATTTGCAAAAGGTATTGCGCGACAGGGGTATAATAGACGAGTTGCGTAAAATGGGCGCAAACGAAAAATCGACGATAATCATCGGCGGAGAAGAATTTGAATTTGTAGATTAAAAGGAAAACAAAATGTTAAACAGTAAACAGAGAGCAAAATTAAGGTCGTTGGCACAGACAATCGAGCCCGTTACTCAGGTAGGTAAACTCGGCATAAACGACAGCCTTATAGAAAGCATAGACAAAACAATAGAAAAACGCGAATTGGTAAAAGTTACCGTGCTGGAAAATTCCGGTTTAACCCCAAAAGACGTAGGCTTCGAAATAGCCGAAAAACTCGGCGCCGAATTCGTTTGCGCAACGGGAAGAAAACTTGTTTTTTACAGAAGAAGTTTAAGCGATAAAGTCGTTCATATAGAATTTTAGTCGGGGGCTTTTTTTCGGCTACCGAAGAATATACATATAAGCGCGATTATAAGCATTACGCTTCCCGAAACGATGTAATATGTTTTAAGCGGAACAAACAGACTGCTAAACAAAAAGAATATGCCGAAACCGAAAAAGGTTTTGGCTCTTCTTTTATTAAAAACACTTTTTAACGCGCTTGTTCTTTGGCGATTTTCTTCGGGAACGACGTAATCTATTTCCGACAGACAGTCGCTTTTTTTAAGTAAATCTAAAACCTTTTCGCCGTCTTTTAATTTTACGTTTACAAAGCGCTCGGCAAATTGTTTTACTTCCGTCGAAAATTCTTCGGAATATATTTCTACGCTTTGGTCTTTTTTGATAAGATTAAAGGCTTTTACTACGTCTGCCTTGGTAACTTCCTGATAGCCGAATTTAAGTATTACCAGCGTTTTTTTGTCGGGCAAATATATACCGTCCTTTCTTTTTTCGGTAGAAAACCCTAAACTGTTAAACGCTTTTATAAACAATGCCGACAGTCGGCTTTTCGGCATAAAATGTAACTGTGTCATAAGTTTGTTTTTTTGTTTGTCCAGTTCTGCGTTAAAGTTTACCAGACGTCTTTTTTTAAACAGCAGTCTTACCGAAAACAAGGTAAGCAAAGCCATTGTCGTCAGCGATAAAGTAAGCGTAACGTTTCTTTCAAAAAAATAATTAAAAAAAACATACGAAAGCAACAGGTAAATAAAGGCGCACAAAATACTGTCTAACGCAACCGAAAAATAAATTCGTTTCATATAAACTCCGAAAACTTTTGATGTTATTTGATTATTGACCGATTTTCTGAGTTTATACAAAAGATTGGTGTTGCAAAAAACCTTTCGGTTGTGGTATAATAAACAAAGAAACGCGAACGGCGTTTTTTAAGCGAGTACGATATATGAAAAAAATCGGTATTTTCGGCGGGACATTCGACCCCGTTCATAAAGAACATATAAAGCTTACGAGTTTAGCGGTGCAAAAACTAGGGCTAGACAAACTTATAATAATGCCCGTTTATCTTCCGCCACACAAAGACGGTGCCGTTACCGACGGAGCCGTTAGGTTAGAAATGCTTAAATGTGCTTTTAACGGGCAAGACAAAATAGAAGTTTCCGACTACGAAATAAACAAGGGCGGTAAAAGTTACACCTATCAGACGGTAGAACATTTTAAAGAATTGTACAAAGATTGCCAACTGTATTTTTTAGTCGGCGGAGATATGCTTTTCGATTTTAAAACTTGGAAGTACCCCCAAAGAATAACTTCTGCCTGCACCATAGTTGCGTTCGGGCGCGACGGGTATAATCAAAGCGTAAAAGAAGAACAAGAATACTTTTTAAAAACTTTCGGTAAACCGTTTATATGGCTGTCGTATACGGGCAGTAGCGTTTCTTCTACAAAGATTAGGGTATATTCTTCGCTCGGGTTGGATATAAAAGAATACGTAACGCCCGAAGTTTTAGATTATATAAAAACCAATAACGTATACGACGGCGACGAGTATACTGCGTTTTTGCAAAAAAACCTTTTGCCCAAGCGTTTGGTTCATACCGCCAACGTTACGGTAACCGCATTAAAAAAAGCAAAAGAGTTAGGGCTTTTGCCCGAAAAGGTAAGGGTTTCGGCACTTTTGCACGATTGTGCGAAATACCTTTCGCCGACGGATTTTAAAAACGCCAATATCCCGTCGGATGTACCGCAACCGGTTGTCCATGCGTTTTTGGGCGCGTATGTCGCCGAACGTGTTTTGGGCGTTACCGATGCCGAGATTATAGACGCAATAAGGTACCACACTTCGGGTAAGCCCGATATGACTACGCTGGGCAAACTGATTTTCGTTGCCGATATGATAGAAGAAGGAAGAACGTATCAGGGCGTAGAAGAATTAAGAAAACTTTACGACGGGGATTTCGAAAACTGTTTCGTTCAGTGCTTAAAAGAAGAATATTTACATTTGCAAAACAAAGGACAAGAGATATACGGTGCGACGAAAGACGCATACGAATATTATATAAAATAAACTAATAAAGGAAAAAAATATGGATTCTAAAAAATTTACCGAAGAAATATGCAAAGTTTTAGTAGACAATAAAGCCCAAGACGTAGTTTCTATCGACGTAAAAGAAAGGTCGGGAATCGCCGACTACTTCGTTATTGCGGGCGGTAGAAGTATGACGCACACCCGCGCTTTAATAGAACATGTAGACGAAGAGATGGAAAAACTCGGGTTTGCACCTGTCAGAAGCGAAGGCGTCAGAGAAGGGCGCTGGGCGGTTTTAGATTACGGCGACGTAATAGTTCATATTTTTAACGACGAATCAAGGCTGTTTTATCATTTAGAAGCGCTTTGGGGCGACGAAAAAAATACCGTCAGATACTAAGAAACTTTTTTAACGTATATTCTGTCGATTTCTTCGGGGTTGACGGTAATGCTTTTAGTCGTTTTTTTGGGCTTGTCTTTTTTAACCGTTTTTACGGGTTGGGGCTTAGGTTTTGGGAACAGTTTTGCGAATACCGATTTTACGCCGACCACCGTAACCGAACACAAAAAGAACAAAGCGATAAGGCTTAAAAGCCCTAAGAAAAAAGATTTTATCATTTTTTACCTCGGGTAAAGGTTAGCACGAGAAAATAATAAAAAAGTTATACAATTTGAAAAGTTTTGCGGTATTTTGAAATTTATTTTAGCGGAGAATAGTAAAAGAAATGTCAGAACAAAATTTATTGCCCGAATCCGCACGGACGGAAGTTGCGGTTACCGAAGCAAAAAAATCTTTAAAATTAAAAAAGAATAAAGACGATAACAAAAAACCCGTAGACGACGCCGACTTTAAGGCTTTTTACGAACTTGCCGACCTTTTAAACACTTCGGTAGAAAACGTAAAAGACGAGTGTTGCCTGTTTCAGATAAGAAACATAATGAACAAGTTGGTTAAAGTTATAGTCAGGTATAACGTTACCGATAAAGAGTTAGAAAAAATACTGTTTAACTGTTCGGTGTTAAACGTTAAGGGTATTCTTTTATCGCCTGCATACGTTCCTGCCGTTATGCGTCAAAAGAAAAAAAACTGTTCGGATATTAAAATACGTTCGGTAATAGATTTTCCGTTCGGCGAAAGTCTTTTTAAAAGTAAGTTAAGCGATGTAAGGGACAGTTTAAGAATGGGCGTAGACGGTGTTACGGTAATGATGCCCACTATGATGCTAGAACAAAAAAACGTTAAACAGTTTAAAAAACAATGCAAAAAAATAGGCAGAATAAAAAAGGCGGACACTTCGGTTGCGCTTTCTCCGACCGAGCTTAACGAAGAACAAATTAAAAACGCCGTAAAGATTATTGAAAAGACCAAGTTAAAGGCCGTAACTTTTATATTCGGCGAAGTAAAACTAGACGAGTTCAGAGAGAAAATGGCTGTAATAAACAAGTACAAGGGCAAAAAACCCGTAAGAATTTTAGCCAATGTAGAAACGGTCGCTTCCGTTCAGGAACTTATAAAAAACGATATAGACGAAATTTTAACGCCCTATGCCGACGACATAGGCGTAGAGCTTGTTAAAAGGTTTAACGTTAAAAGCGTAAAAACAAAATAAAAACGCTTTACAATTTGTAAGCGTTGCGATAAAATATAGTTAATTCTTTGGGGCGGGGTGAAATTCCCCATCGGCAGTACAGTCTGCGAGCCTTTTGGCAGATTCGGTGAAATTCCGATACCGACGGTTATAGTCCGGATGAGAAAAGAATCGTAAACATATTCGATTGTTTCGCGCCCCCGAAAGGGGGCGTTTTTTAACGTACGGAGTTGTGTATGGGTAAAGTATTTTCTACAAAAAATATTGCGGGTATGTCGGTGTTTTCGGCATTGTCGTTTATAGTGTATCTTTTAGAAATCCCTATTTTTGCGGGGACGCCCGCCAGTTTTTTAGAACTGGACCTTTCAAACGTTTTCGTTATGCTGGCAGGGTTTATGTACGGGCCCGTTCCCGCGGTTATAGTTACCGTAGTAAAAGAAGCTGTACATATAGCCGTCGGTAGCACGGGCGGTGTGGGTGAACTTGCAAACACGCTTATAACCACGGCGTACGTTTTGTTGCCGTCTGTCGTGTATACTAAAAAGAAAGGAATAAAAACGGTTATCGTTACGCTTTCGCTTGCGTGCGTAATAGAAGTCGGCGTTTCGCTGTTCGTAAACAGGTTTATAAACTTTCCGTTTTTTACGGGCAGTGTTCCGTTCGTCCTAACCGAAGTGTCCGAAAATTTGTTTAATACGCTGTGGGTGTACGTTTTACTGTTTAATGCAATTAAAAGCGTGGTCGTTTCGGCACTGACTTTGTTGTTATATAAAAAGACGTCGCGGTTTTTTAAAAAAATCAATTTGCAAAATTCATCAAACGATGTATAATATAATTATGGAAAAATTTTCAGACAGCGAAAAGGCAACCAGACAGATTGCCAAACAATACGCAAGCACTCTTCGAGAAGGCGACGTCGTTTTATTAAAGGGTGATTTGGGCGCAGGCAAAACGGCATTCGTAAAAGGCGTTGCCGAGTACTTTAATTTAGACGGTGTAACAAGCCCTACATACGCATATCTAAACGTATACGGCGATTACCTTTATCATTACGACTGTTACAGGTTGTCGTGCGGTGAAGACGCAACTCTTTTAGGGCTTACCGACTACTTTAACGGGCACAATATTTGTTTAATAGAGTGGTCGGAAAACATTTCGGACGCATTGCCCGAAAACTGCAAAACGGTCAGCATAAAAAAAATATCCGAGAACGAGAGAAAAATAGAGTTATGAATTATCTTGCAATAGACACAAGCGGAAAAAATTTAACCGTTATCGTTTGTCAAAACGGCGAAACTACCAGATACTACGATTCCGAGTGCGGTGTAAACCATTCGGTAAGCCTTATGCCCAAGGTAGAAGAACTTGTTTTGCGGTCGGGGTTTAATTTACACGACGCAGATTTTTTTGCCGTAGTCGTGGGCGCAGGTTCGTTTACGGGTATAAGAATAGGCGTGTCAACGGTAAAGGCGCTTTGCTTTGCCTATTCTAAACCGGCGCTTGCCATAACTTCGTTCGACACTATTGCATATAATGTTAAAAGCGGAAAGGTTTTGGCGGTAATCGACGCGGGGCACGGCGGTTTTTATGCGTGCGGTTACCAAGACGGGCAGGTGGTGTTAGAGCCGTGTTATTTGTTAAAAGACGAATTAAACAAAATTAAAGACGAATATCAAACGCTTTCTTTTACGCCGATTGCTGATTTGAATTGCCAAACGGTAAACGTGGCGGACGGGTTGGAACTTGCCATTAAACAAAAAAAAGATTGTTTGTTATACGATTTAGATAAACTTATTCCGTTATACGTCAGAAAAAGTCAAGCCGAAGAAGGTAGAAAATGATAGTAACGCTTACGTCTTCCGACATAAAAAAAATAGTCGATTTGCAAAACTTAAACGGCTTTACCGACGGTTGGACAGAGCAGATGTTACAATCTTCTTTTAGGTCGGGCAATTATAACTGTTTCGGGGTTATAAGCAAAGAACGGCTCGTTGCGTTTTTAGGGCTTACAGTCGCCGCCGATACCTGCGATATAGAAGACATCTTGGTAGACGGCGAATTCAGAAGACGCGGGCTTGCCAAACAACTTATGGCTTATGCCGAAAGTTTTGTTAAAAACAAAGGTATAAACAAAATTTTTTTAGAAGTAAGGCAGTCTAATTCGTCGGCGATTTGCCTTTACGAAAGTTTAGGGTTTAAAAAAGTTTCCGTGCGCAAAAATTATTATAGCAACAGCGAAAATGCGATAGTGTACGCAAAGGAGATTTAGATTATAGAAGTAAACGGCGGATACACCAAAGAGAAAAAACCGTTGTTAATGCTTCACGGGTATTTGTCAAGCAAAAAAAGTTTTGCCTTTCAGACGTCTTATTTTAAAAAGTATTTCGACGTGCACGCTGTAGACTTAAAAGGTTTTGGCGAAAACGCCGATATGAAATACCCGTATGCGCTTTCCGATTACGTCGAAGACGTAAAAAACTATATTGCCGAAAACCGTTTGGTTAAACCGCACGTTATAGGTCATTCGTTCGGTTGCAGAATAATTATTAAAGCATTAGCTGAAAACAACGAGTTGTTCGACAAAGTCGTTCTTACGGGGTGCGCCGGGTTAAAGCCCAAAAACACGCTTAAAAAAGTTTTTAAAAAAACGGCGTTTAAAGTGCTTAAAAGTTTTCTGCCCGAAAAACGGTTAGAAAGGTTTTATTCTTCTGACTATCTTGCGCTTTCGCCCGTTATGAAACAGAGTTTTAAGTTTATCGTCAACGAACATTTAGACGACAAGCTTAAATTTATAAACAATTCTACGCTTTTGGTGTTCGGAAAAGAAGATACCGAAACGCCGTTGTATATGGCAAAGCGATTATATAAAGGCATAAAACACGCCAGACTTGTCGTTATTCCCGACGCAGGGCATTTTTGTTTTATCGACAAGCCTATGAAATTCAATATGGAGGTAAGGGAGTTTTTACTCTCGTAAAGTATGGGTAACATAAAAACTTTTGCCGATTTGTTTCACGGCGAAACGCTTATCGTTTTAATTGTAGTATCTGTGTTAAACGGGCTTTTATTGTTTTGGGCGTCGTTAAAATTTTTGTTGGTTTTCCAGCAGAGCGGATACCGTTACAAACACTATTTTAAATGGATTAAAAACCCCGAAACGCCTTACCGTTCTAGGTTGATGCTGTTATGCTTGCTGGCATTTTTGTTTTTTTGCGTGTTAAACGCGTCGTTCGGCCCCGTGCTTATAGATGCGGGGGTTGCGCCGTATATCGGTTTTGCGTCTTACCTTTTATTTACCTTTTCGTACATAAGAACGGAAAAGTCCGTAAACGTAAAAGTTCCGCTTAAAAAAACCAAGCGTTTGGTAAGGCTGTCGATTACTTACGTTATTTTGCTTTCTGTTACCACGTTTGCGGTTTTTTTGCTGATGAACCTGCTTGCGCTTTTAATAGACCACGATTCTTTTTCGTTGCTTAGGTATGCGGTTATATGCGGAATGCCCGCATTGTCGCCGTATGTTCTGTTTATTGCAAACGCCGTAAACAGTCCCGTAGAAAACGCGATTAAGCGTTATTATCTAAACGTGGCTAAAACCAAAATAAAAAAATACGACGTAATAAAAATAGGTATTACCGGAAGCTACGGCAAAACTTCGGTTAAAGAAATTTTAAAAACCATACTTTCGCAAAAGTTCCGCGTACTTTCTTCTCCCGAATCGTATAACACGCCTTTGGGTATAGCCAAAACGGTTAAGGGGCTAGACAGCACGCACGATATTCTGCTTGCCGAAATGGGCGCAAGACACAAGGGCGACATAAAAGAGCTTGCCGAATTGGTAAATCCGCAGTACGGCGTTTTAACGGGGCTTAACACCCAGCATATGGAATCGTTCGGTTCCGAAGACAACATAAAGCAAACCAAGTACGAACTGTTCGAGTATATGGGTAAAAACGGCGTAGGCTTCTTTTCGACGGGCAACGACGATTTAAAAGAACTTTACGACAGGTACGACGGCGAAAAATACGACGCAGGCATAGATAACGAAGATTGCTTCGTTACGGCTACCGATATAGCATACGACAACAGGGGCACCAACTTTACGCTTAAAATTCGCGGAGAAGAACCCGTAAAATGTTATACCGTGCTTTTGGGTAAACACAGCGTAAACAACATATGTCTTGCGGCGGCGGTCGCAAGCAGGCTAGGTCTTAGCGCCGTAGAAATTGCGCTGGGAATTAACAGAATAACTTCTATCGGGCATAGATTGGAACTTTTGCCCAACAATAAAAATATAGTGACAATAGACGACAGTTACAATTGTAACGAAGACGGAATAAAAGCGGCTATGGAAGTTTTAGACACCTTTACCGGAAGAAAGATTGTGGTTACCCCGGGGCTTGTGGAGTTGGGGAAACGCGAAAATGTTGCCAACTTGCAATTCGGAAAACTTCTTGCAAAGCATTCCGACATAGTTATTATCGTCGGCAAGCACAACGCCGAAATGCTTATTAACGGGCTGATAGAAGGCGGTATGGATAAATCGAATATTATGTTCGAAAAAAATCTTTCGCGCGGAAACGAAACGCTTAACTCTATCGTAAAAGAAGGCGACGTCGTTTTGTTCGAAAACGATTTGCCCGATAACTATAACTGATTATAAGATAAAAACAAAAAAGCACCAAAGCGAAAAAAATTTTGCGGAGGTGTTTTTTTTATGAAAGAAATTGCGGTATTCTTCGGCGGAGAGTCCGTCGAACACGACGTTTCGGTTATTACCGGCGTAACCATACTAAACGCCGTCGACGAAGAACGGTACGGCGTAACGCCCGTATACGTAGATAAAGACGGAAATTTTTATACGGGTAAAATTCTTTTCGATTTAGACGAGTATAAAAATTTAGATTTTAAAAAATTAAAACGCGTAACGCTTATTCCCAACGACAACGCTTTGTACGAAATTAAAGGCAAAAAGATTAAAAAACTGTCTAATCTTTCGGCGATAATAAACTGTATGCACGGCGGTTTAGGGGAAGACGGAAGTTATATAGGGCTGTTTAATGCGTGTAAAATTCCCGTTTGTTCGTCGGGCGTTACTGCTTCGTCTATGAGTATGGATAAATATTTTACCAAAAAAGTATTAAAAGGCTTGGGCGTAAAACATTTACCCGCCGTAAAAATAAAAAGCGTGTACGATTTACATAAACATCAAAAAGCACTTTGCGAGTTCCCGTTGATTGCTAAGCCCAATTCGTTGGGTTCTAGCATAGGTGTTGTCAAAGCAAACACCAGAACGGAGTTGGTAAACGGCGTTTTGTCGGCATTAAAGTATTGCGACTCTGCAATCGTAGAGCGGTGTCTAGAAGATTTTATAGAAATAAACTGTGCGGTGTATCGAGATTTTAGCGGTAAAACCGTCGTTTCGGAGTGCGAACGCCCCGTAACCCGAAACGAAATTTTGAATTTTTCGGATAAATATCTCGACGGCGAAAGGGAGTTCCCTGCAAAAATTCCTAAAAGCGTTTGCGATAAAATTAAAGCTATTACCCAAAAAGTGTACGAAGAATGCGATTTTTCGGGCGTGGTAAGAATGGACTATATGGTAAAAGATGGTCAAGTGTTTTTAAACGAAATAAATTCCGTACCCGGTTCGCTTGCTTACTATTTGTTTTCGGATACGCTAAAAGACTTTTCGCAAATTTTAACCGATTTAATAGAAAAAGCCGTTAAAGATTTCGAAAAGCGTCGTACCGCCCTAACGCGCTTTAATTCGGGAATATTAAACGGGTTTGGGGCAAAGGGTACAAAACACTTGTAAAACCGACGAAATTGTGTTAAAATACATACAAAAAAATACGAGGCAAATTTATGAAAAAAATACCTATGACAACACCCATTGTAGAAATGGACGGCGACGAAATGACCAGAGTTTTATGGGGCTGGATAAAAGAAATATTAATTACGCCTTATGTAGACTTAAAAACCGAGTACTACGACTTGGGGCTGGTAAACAGAGATAAAACGGACGACAAGGTTACGGTAGATTCCGCAAATGCAACGAAGAAATACGGCGTTGCGGTAAAGTGCGCCACCATTACGCCCAACGCACAAAGGGTAGAAGAATATTCTTTAAAAAAGATGTGGAAAAGTCCTAACGGCACAATCAGGGCTATTTTAGACGGAACGGTTTTTCGCGCGCCTATTTTGGTAGACGGCATAACCCCGTACATTCCTACTTGGAAAAAGCCCATCGTTATCGCTCGTCACGCTTACGGCGACATATATAAGGCGGTAGACGGGTTGACTTCAAACGGTAAAGCTGAACTTGTTTATACCGACAAAAACGGAAACAAGGTCAGCCAAACAGTACACGATTTCGACAGCGACGGTATTGTTCTTGCAATGCACAATACCGATAAATCCATCGAAAGTTTTGCGCGTTCTTGTTTTAACTATGCGCTAAGCGTAAAACTTCCGTTGTGGTTTTCTACAAAAGACACAATCAGTAAGTTGTACGACGGCAGGTTCAAAGAAATTTTCGCGCGTATCTATCGCGAAGAATATCAAGAACTTTATCAGGCAAACGGCATAGAGTATATGTATACTTTAATCGACGACGTCGTTGCAAGAATCGTCAGAAGCGAAGGCGGTGTGGTTTGGGCTTGTAAAAACTACGACGGAGATGTTATGAGCGATATGGTTGCAACGGCTTACGGAAGCCTTGCGATGATGACCAGCGTTTTAGTATCTCCCGACGGCATTTACGAATACGAAGCGGCGCACGGTACTGTTACCAAACATTATTATAAATATATAAAGGGCGAAGAAACTTCTACAAACCCCGTAGCAACCATATATGCGTGGACGGGTGCTCTTCGTAAACGCGGTGAACTAGACGGTAACACGGCGCTTGTCGAGTTTGCCGATAAGTTAGAAAGGGCAACCGTTACAACTATAGAAAACGGAGAAATGACGGGCGACTTGGTCGGCTTGTTCAAAAAAGACGGCGTTACGCCCAAAAAACTCAATTCAAAAGAGTTCTTGCAAGCCATTGCAAAAAATATAGGTTAAGTGTAAACTAGGGGAAAATGAAAAAGAGTTTTATATTGTTTTTATCGGTGGTTTTCTGTTTGTCGGTTTTTTTCTGCGGTTGCAAAGAACAGCCTACGCATACGCATAATTTCGGCACCGAATGGAAAAGCGACCAAACAAACCATTGGCATCAGTGCCTAGAAGACGGGTGCGACCAAAGTTCTGACGAAACCGCGCACGAATATGGCGTGGGTGCGTTTGTCGTTTCGGACGACAATGTTACCTATTCTAAAAAATGTAAGGTCTGCGGTTACGAGTATAAACCGCAAGTGCAAATCGTAGACGATCAAAACGAAGCCGATAACATTTTCGGCAGTTTGCAACCGGGCGATGTGATATGGTTAAAAGCCGACAACTATCCGCGGTTAGATTTAGATTTCGGTAACTTGGTAATCGGTGCCGAAGACGGCGCCGTTATAGACGGAATATGCGTTACTTCTGATACGTCTAAAATAGAGCAAGGGATTTCTAATTTAGAATTTCATAACCTTACTTTCAGTAGTGAAGGCAAGGGGTTTGTGGGCGACTACAATATTTTGAATTTAAGTTTTTTAAACTGCAAGTTTTCGGGCAAGGCGCAGATTATAAGTTCTATGTACAACGGCGTGAGCAACTGTCATATAGGTAATTTTTTGGTAGACGGTTGCGAATTTAAAGGTATTCATACCGAAAATAATTTACATTCGGCTATAATCGTCGCCGCCGTTACCGACGTAACCGTTACCGATTGTGTTTTTGACGGTGTAGATTATAACGCGCTTCAATTAGGCGAAAGGTTTTTAAAGGGTAAAATTCAAATAACGGGCAACGTATTTAAGAATATAGAAAACAGGTATGTAAAACTTCTTAAAACGGCAGACGTAACATCTTGCGACATTTCCGGAAACACCTTTTACAAGATGGAAATAAAAAACCAAGCGACCGACAAGGCTAAGGGCAACTACTTTCAAACGAAAGAAGGCAATATCGTAATAGGCGTAAACACGTGGGAAGAAATTCCGCCGTTTACCGACGTTTATTTCGAAAACGCCAATTCGCAAAGTCCTATAATATATAACCCCGAAAATCAAATACAATTAGAAGGGTAATTAAAATTTAATTCTTTTATAAAAGGACTAATTGTCAAACTAGGTGCAACACTTTTTGAGATATTCATTAAATAAATCAATGGGTTTTTGGAAGTGTAAAACTTTTTTGGATCTGGCGTTAATGAATGCCAGATTCTTTTTTAAAGTTTTTTCACTTACTCTTTCAAGATTTCTTCCTTTGGGATAGAATTCTCTAAGTAATCCATTCAAGGTTTCATTTACGTCTTTTAATTGTTATACCGCAAGAGTAAAACATATCAAAAATGATAAAATAATTAAAAAAATAGTTATCTTTACATATA
>CAYYYD010000011.1:27949-32958 GCA_964475885.1 uncultured Christensenella sp. | reverse complement strand
CGACGGTAACTCTGTTTTCAAACGGCTCGCCCGTTCTTCCGTCGTAAAGTTGAATCTTACCGTCGACTTCGCCGTCGGGGTTTAATATATTGTTTTCGCGGAACAACTGGTTAATATCGCTTTCGGAAGCACCGTCGAATACGGGCGTTGCAATCTTCCAGCCGAGTTGTTTACAAACAAGACCTAAGTGTACTTCCAATACCTGACCGATGTTCATACGAGAAGGAACGCCTAGCGGATTTAATACAATCTGCAAAGGTGTGCCGTCTGCCATAAACGGCATATCGCTTTCGGGTAAAATTCTTGAAATAACACCCTTGTTTCCGTGTCTGCCCGCCATTTTATCGCCGACGGAAATTTTACGTTTCTGCGCGATATAAACTCTTACCACTTTGTTTACGCCGGGCGACAATTCGTCTTTATTGGCACGGGTAAATATTTTAACGTCTACGACGATACCGCCTTCACCGTGCGGAACTTTTAACGAAGTATCCCTTACTTCTCTTGCCTTTTCGCCGAAAATAGCACGAAGCAACCTTTCTTCGGGGGTAAGTTCGGTTTCGCCTTTCGGGGTAACTTTACCTACCAGAATATCACCGCTACCTACTTCGGCACCTATTCTTACTATACCGTCGGCGTCTAGGTTTTTAAGCGCGTCTTCGCCTACGTTAGGAATATCTCTGGTAATTTCTTCTTCGCCTAAACGGGTATCTCTGGCTTCTATTTCTTGTTCTACGATATGAATGGTCGTGAACACGTCTTCTCTTACGAGTTTTTCCGAAAGCAAGATAGCGTCTTCGTAGTTATAACCTTCCCAGCTCATAAATCCGACTAGAATGTTGCGACCTAGCGCAAGTTCGCCGTTTCTGGTAGAAGGTCCGTCCGCTATGGTTTGACCTTTTTCTATCTTTTCGCCCTTGTCTACTATCGGCCTTTGATTTAAGCAAGTGCCTTGGTTAGAGCGTTCGAATTTTTTAAGTTTATATTCTCTGTCGGTGCCGTCTTCTTCGGTAACGACTATTCTGTTACTTGCAACACTCTTGACAACGCCGGCATTTTCTGCGTTAATCATAACGCCGGAGTCGTAAGCGATACGTCTTTCTATACCCGTTGCTACGATAGCGTTTTCGGGAACGAGTAGCGGTACTGCCTGACGTTGCATGTTAGAACCCATAAGCGCACGGTTAGTATCGTCGTTTTCTAAGAACGGGATAAGCGCCGTAGCAACCGAAATAAGTTGCTTAGGAGAAACGTCCATATAGTCAATTTTCTCTTTGAGTTCTTCTATAATGTCTTCTCTGTGTCTGCAAGAAACCCTGTCGCGAACGAAATATTTGTCGTCTACGAGTTCTTCGTTTGCCTGAGCGACGATGTAATTATCTTCTTCGTCGGCGGTAAGGTATTCGACCTTGTCGGTAACCACAGTTTCCATTTTACCGTCTGCGCCCAAAACGTGCTCTACCTTTCTGTAAGGAGATTCTATAAAGCCGAATTCGTTTACTTTTGCGTAAGCGGCGAGCGAAGATATAAGACCTATGTTCTGACCTTCGGGCGTTTCGATAGGACACAACCTGCCGTAGTGAGAGTGGTTTACGTCACGAACGTCGAAGGTTGCCCTGTCTCTGTTAAGACCGCCCGGGCCCAAAGCGGAAAGTTTTCTTTTATGCGTTAATTCCGCAATCGGGTTTGTCTGGTCCATAAACTGGGAAAGTTGCGAAGAACCGAAGAACTCTTTGATTGCCGAACTTACGGGACGAACGTTGATTAGACTTTGCGGAGTAACTTCCTTAGCGTCGGTCGTACCCATTCTTTCCCTGATAACTCTTTCTAACCTAGAAATACCTATACGGAATTGGTTTTGCAAAAGTTCGCCGACCGAACGTACGCGACGGTTGCCCAAGTGGTCGATGTTGTCTACCGTGTTAAGACCTAAATTCAAGTCTAAGTTTACCGATACCGAAGCGACAATATCGTCTACCGTTACGTGTTTGTGGTTAAGTTTTTCTATTAACGGACGAAGCGTTTTCTTGTCGTCGGCAGAAAGCGTTGCGGTCATTCCGTCTTCTATTAGTTGGTGGTAATAAACGCACGCCTTAACGAACCTGAGTCTGGTTTCCCTTGCCTTTTCGTCGTACTTTTTGTCTTCGGGCTTAGCGTCCGCTTCGTTAATGACCCTGTCTTCTAAATAGAACAGTTGATTGATTTGCGCCTTTAATTCTTCGGCGGTGTTTTCGTCGCCGATTTCTTTTGCCTTGTCGGAAACGGTCTTAGCGAAAACCAATGTAGGATAATAAACGTAATCTAAAAGACCGAAGTACCTGGGTTCTTTACCCGTAACTACCTTGTAGTTTACTACGTTGTTCGCAATAATTTTATGTTTAACGCCGTTTACGTCGGCAAAGAATTCGTTGATACCTGCGTTTTGAATGTTTTCTGCGGTAACCCTGTCTATAATTTGACCTTTGGTTGCCAAAACTTCCCCGTCTGCGCTAATAACGTCTTCGTAAGCGACCAAGCCTTTAATTCTTGCGCCCATACGCAAACGCTTGTTAAACTTGAACCTGCCTACTCTTGCAAGGTCGTAACGTCTTGCGTCGAAGAAATTGTTTTTAAGAAGTTGCTTAACCGCTTCTTCCGTCGGGATTTCGCCCGGACGCAAACGACGGTACAATTCTACCAAACCTTCGGCTTCTGTTTTAGAAGTGTCTTTGGCGATGGTAGAAGCAATCATCGGGTCGCCGGCAAAAAGTTCGGTAAGCGCTTCGTCGGTACCGAAACCGAGCGCACGCAAAAGAACGGTTGCCGTAAGCTTTCTGGTTTTGTCTACATGAACCCACAATACATCTTGCGAGTCTTGTTCGAATTCTATCCAAGCACCGCGCGAAGGCATAACGAGTGTATTGAAAAGTTTTTTACCGGTCTTGTCCACCTGCTTACTGTTGTAAACGCCCGGAGAACGGACAAGCTGAGAAACAACGACTCTCTCTGCGCCGTTTATAATAAACGAACCGTTGTCGGTCATAAGCGGAAGGTCGCCCATATACACTTCTTGGTTGTCGATAATTTCGCCGGTAACTTTGTTTACGAGTCTTACCTTTACGCGTAAAGGTCTGGCGTAAGTAGCGTCTCTGTCTCTACATTCCTTTTCGTTGTATTTAGGCGCGCCGTCTAGATTATGCTCTAAAAAATACAGTTCGTAGTGGTCAGAGTAATCGGTGATAGGAGAAAAATCTTCAAAAACTTCGCTTATGCCGTCTTTAATAAAAGCGTCGTAAGAGTCTTTTTGAATTTTTACGAGATAAGGAAGTTCTATCGCTTCTTTAATCTTGCTAAACGTTTTTCTCTTGATTTTGCCACATTGAATTTCGGGTAGCTTACGTGTCATCAAAACACACTCCTTAAAAAAAAATTTAAATTGTTAGCCGTCAGGGTTTACAAACGCAAAAAATTGTTGTATAATCTCTGTAACGGTGCATTTGTTAAGTTCGCTTGTCAAATCTTACCGATTTTTGGGGTTAAAACCCCGCATTTTTTTCATTTTTTTTTGAAAAAAAGCGATAAAACTCGACACTAACCTATCATAATACATTGTATTATAATAGCCTACCCTGTCAAGATTGTCAAGCGTTTTAACGATAATTTAAATTTTTTTTACCTAATAAGGATTTTTTTGTATGAGAATCGACAAATTTTTAAAAGTTTCCAGAATACTTAAACGCAGAGCGACCGCCCAAGAAGCCACCGCCAACGGAAGGGTTACCGTAAACGGCAAGGCGGTAAAACCGTCCTTTCAAATTAAGGTAGGCGATGTTGTCGAACTTATGTATAACAGCGGTGCTTTTAAGTTCGAAGTTTTAGACATTAAAGAAACGGTTAAAAAAGAACAGGCAGAATCTTTGTACAGAGTATTGGAGAATTAATATGAAGGTTTCGGCAATAATAACCGCAGGCGGAAAGGGAGAACGCGCGGGCTTTAACAAAAACAAACTTTTGGTAGAAGTGCAAGGCTCTACCCTGCTAGAAAAAACTTTTAATGCGTTTAAATCGCACGGTTCGATAGACGAAATAGTAATCGCCGTAAATAAAAACGACTTAGAAACAGTAAAGTCAATTCTCGGCGACGCACCCGTTTACGTCATCGGCGGAAGCACACGAACGCAATCGGTTAAAAACGCATTGGTGGTCGTTACGGGCGATATAGTGCTTATTCACGACGGCGCGCGCCCCGACGTTACGCACGAAATAATAGACGATTGTATAAAAAGCGTTTTAAAACACGGTAGCGGAATAACCGGAGTAGTATCAAGAGATACGGTCGCCTTAATGGAAAACGAAATTATAAGCGGTTATACGGACAGAAACAACGTGTTTTTGGTTCAGACACCGCAAGCCTTTTACACCAAAGACATTTTAAAAGCGTATGCGCTTGCAGGCGACGTTGCGTATAACGACGATAGCGAAGTTTATAAAACGTACATTGCCCCACCGCATATAGTAAACGGAAGTTGCAAAAACATTAAGTATACTTATGCAGAAGATTTTAACCCTTCGCCCGACATACGCTTCGGAGTAGGGTTCGACTGCCACAGACTTACCGAAAACAGAAATCTTATTTTAGGCGGTGTACATATTCCTTACGACAAAGGGCTTTTAGGTCATTCGGACGCAGATGTTTTAACCCACGCGATAATGGACGCTATTCTTTCGGCGCTTTCGTTAAGGGATATAGGTTATCACTTTCCCCCGTCCGACCCAAAATACAAAGACGCAAACAGTATGGAACTTTTAGATAAAGTTTTAAATCTTATCGGTCAAAAGGGCTACAAGGTAAAAACCGTGTCGGCAGTCGTTATGGCAGAAAAACCCAAACTGCTAAACTATATTCCGTCTATCACGCAAAGCATCGCAAATGCGGTGGGCGTTAGTACCGACGCCGTAGGAATTACCGCAACGACGTTAGAAGGCTTGGGGTTTGTGGGGAGAGAAGAAGGCATTTGCGTACACGCAAA
>CAYYYD010000011.1:25494-27849 GCA_964475885.1 uncultured Christensenella sp. | reverse complement strand
CGTTAGAAGGCTTGGGGTTTGTGGGGAGAGAAGAAGGCATTTGCGTACACGCAAACATAATATTGCAAAGCGCTTAGAATAAACATTATTATATAACGATAAAGGGCAACGAAAATTCCGTTGCCCTTTTTCAATTTCATTATTAAACCCGACGCTAATCAAAATTACGACGCCACGATTTATCGTAGACGGTTGCGCTTAGCAACCTAAAATAATTTAACTTGTTTAAATTTTAACGTCACGTAGTTTATATTATCGAGAGTTTTGTCTGAATGCACATAAGCGAAGCGAAATGTATATTCAAGCAAAACTTGATGTTTATTCAAACCGTGACGCCACGATTTATCGTGGTCGGTTGCGATTAGCAACTTAAAATTTAACTCGATTAAATTTTAACGTCACGTAGTTTATATTATCGAGAGTTTTGTCTGAATGCACATAAGCGAAGCGAAATGTATATTCAAGCAAAACTTGATGTTTATTCAAACCGTGACGCCACGATTTATCGTGGTCGGTTGCGATTAGCAACTTAAAATTTAACTCGATTAAATTTTAACGTCACGTAGTTTATATTACAGCCTTAAACAACATTACGTCATCTAAACTTGAAGGCCTTGACGGGCTAGTTATATGTATATCGAATTTTTTATTAGAATCTACTATAAAATCGGAAACGTTGCAAATCTCTTCGATTTCTGCCCAATATCTTCTCGTTAAATAAACTTCTTTGCCATAGTCTATATAATACTCGTCTAATATTTCCGAACAACCGTTTGCACGGTATATTGTTTCGCCTTTTTGAAAAAATTCTGCACCGGTAATGTATTTTTTACAATCCCACACGTCTAGCATTGTATACGTAGAAGGCGGGTAAGTATGGTCTTTATCATAACACAAATCGGCAGTTTCGTAAATTCCTTGATACATTTTATCCCCGAAAGCATATAGGTAGTATTCGTCGTTTATAATCACGCCGTATATATATCTGCTTTGCACCATACAACCGTCAATGCCGTTAGGTATTAAATCGTTACCTGCGTATTTTTTTAATCCTTCTTCAAAATCTCCGCTTCTTAGCACCTTAAATTCGACTACGTCGTCGAATTCAACTATAAAATAACACGGATAATTTTTTTTGTTATAAACTAAATCGTATTTTATTTCCCCCGTATATCCGATAATATTTGCTATCTCGTCGGCACGTTGTTTTATATTGTTTTTATGCTCTTCTTCGGTTAAATTGGTTACAAATTCTTCGGGAATTGTATATGTAGGATACCCTATTTTTCTAAAATAAGTGTCATATATTTGATATAATAAAAAAATAAGCAACGCCAAAGCCGTTAAAACGCTTATAGTTATTATAAAAACTTTTTTAACCTTTTTCATATAGGTTCTCCTTTTTTATAGTTTAACATACAAAACCCTTTCCGTCAATACACAAGTTTTAAGGTAAAAGTAAACCCCTAAACCATAAACGGTTTAGGGGAAAGCATTTTTTATTATAAATAGTTTGCGCTTAGCGTTAGGCTTTGTTTACCGAACCGAAAAGTTTTATTTTGTTTCTTACCGCTTGTTTGATTTTTTCTACTTTTAAGTTTCTTATAGACAAGTAATCTAAACCCTTTTCTAAACCTTCTTTCATGGCGTCGTTACCTGCAATACACAGGTCGGTAAAAACGTTTACCTTAGCTATACCGTTTGCAACGACGTTTTTAAAATCGTCGTCCGACAAACCCGAACCGCCGTGTAAGACAAGCGGAACGGAAGTAGCGTTTTTAATTTCTTTTAAGCGTTCTACGTTAAGCATCGGTTTTGTTTTATAAACGCCGTGCGCCGAACCGATTGCTATTGCAAGCGCGTCTACGCCCGTCGCCGAAGCGTAGTCTACCGCTTCTTTTACGGTGGTATACATATCCGTTAAAAGGTTGTCGCCGACGGAAGCCTGACCTACATGCCCTATTTCGCCTTCTACAGTCGCACCAAAAGAGTGCGCTATTTTAACTATTTCTTGCGTGTTTTTTACGTTAGTGTCATAATCGTACGTAGAACCGTCGTACATTACCGAAGAAAACCCCAGTTGCAAGGCTTCCATACACCTGTCGAACGTAAGACCGTGGTCGAAATGAACGACTACGGGCACCTTAGAACGCTTTGCACAAGCGATAATGCTGGGTGCGATAAGTTTTAGTTCTCCGTTAGGAAGCAAAACTTCGGCAGTCCCTATAATAATGGGTGAATTGAGTTCTTCCGCCGCCGAAATAGCGCCTTCTAACATATCGGTGTCGGTGGTATTAAACAGCCCGACGGCGTATTTTTCTTTTTGTGCTTTTTTTAATACGTAATCTAAATTTA
>CAYYYD010000011.1:14699-25394 GCA_964475885.1 uncultured Christensenella sp. | reverse complement strand
AGCCCGACGGCGTATTTTTCTTTTTGTGCTTTTTTTAATACGTAATCTAAATTTACAAGCATAACTCTCTCCTTTTAAAAGGTTTACAAAATTCCTTCGTCTGTTCTACGGTTTTAACACCGCTCGTTGCGTCTACCGTAGACAACACGGTAACAGCAACCGACGAAGCGAGTTCTAATATTTCTTTATCCGAATATCCGTTATATATCCCTATAAGCGCGCCTGCGCAAAACCCGTCGCCGGCACCCGTAGTACCTTTTATAAACTCTTTTTTAACGTTATACGAAGGCAATTCGGTAAACCCGTTATCCGATAAAATCACGCCGTACTCGGGTGCGTGAATAATTACCCTTTCTTTAACGCCCATATCTTTTAAAGCCCTGCATATTTCGGGCATATTGTTTATAACGGGCGGTATACCCGTAAGGTTTCCCGCTTCTACTTCGTTGATTATAAGGTTGTCGGTATACTTTAAACAAGGAATAACTTTTTTGTATCTGTCAGAATTTTCGCTGACAAGGTCTATCGAAGTTTTAATACCGTTCTCTCGGGCAATCCTTAAAAACTTTTCCCCTTCGCCGTCGTCGATTTTGTCTAACAACAAAAAGTAACCCAAATGCAACATTCTTACTTTAAGTTTTAAAAAGTCTACATCCGAAACGCCAAAGGTTTTCCCTGCGCCCGAATAGGTAAAAAACGTTCTCGCTCCGCCGACGACACTCATAACTTCGGTAAAGTCGGTCGTTAAACCGTCTACCACTTTTACGTGGCTTACATCTAGCCCATTGTCTTTTAAAACTTCTGCTATATACTTACCGTCGAAATCGTTACCCGTTTTACCTACGGCGTACACGTCTAGTTCGGGCGATAATTTTTTTAAGTCGATTCCTACGTTCGGAACCAAACCACCGACCGACCTTGTTACCTTGTTTATTTTGGTAAGTTCGCCTTCGTTAGGGTACGCGGAAATAACATTAAGTTTATCGACTAAAAGCGTTCCGCATACCGCAATGCCTTTCATCTTAGTTAGCCTCCGGGCACAAAGGACCTGCAAGTTCTTTTAAGAAAAATAGTTTTCCGGGTATGGTAGGAATATACGAAGAAGCGATATGTCTTGTAGGACCGTACCTTAAAGTCATCCATAACGACATTCCCTGCCACTGCATACCGCGACCGAGCGCCCCGTCGGCACCGCCGATAGCGTAGTCCGCCAAAAACATTAAACCGGGACCTATGGTGTTTGCCCTGCAAGGAACAAGCGTGGTTCTAGACTTAAAACTCGTAATGGCGTTTTGCTCTATCGTTAGCGGGTGCAACTTAACGGCAATTCTGTACGGTTGTTTTTTCCATTCTTCGTCGGTAGAATATTCTGCGCCGATTTGCGGTTCCCAAAAAGCGATGTGGCACATTCTTCCTATACCGTAAACAAGCACGAGTTTTGCACCGTCTTTTTTTAGACTTGCAATCTTTTCGGGGTATGTGGGCAAATTTTCTTTAGTAGCGAAATTTCTGTGGTCTATCGGAACGGTAAGTTCGCCGAGCGGATTATAAAAAGCCTGCTCCATTGCGTTTTTAAACGACGCTTCGCCCGTTATGGTATTGCCTTCGGCGTCTGCCCATTCGTCCATATTAAAACACCAAACGTTTTTACAACTTACGTTCCACTCTTTAATAAAGTATACCGCCCACTTGTACATACCCATAGGGCCTACAGGTAAAATGAATATTATTTTTCTGTTCTGTTCGTTTGCTTTTTTTATTTCGTTGGCTATTTCGTGCCCCATTTTTACGTTGAATTCTTCTAGCCCGTCGCAAGAAACAGGCGTAAAATCTTTGTTCCAAAACGCCTGCTTTTCGGTAATCGACTCGGGCGAATGAGAACAACATTCGTCAATCTTTTCCATATCCCAACCTGCGGGATAAAAGCCTTCTAGTAAACTGTCTTTAACCGTTGAATTAAAATTCATAACACTTTCTCCTTTATTTTTGTTTGTCTTTGTATATTTTGTCTACCGTTTTTTGTACGCGAACTGCTTGGTCGGTATAAAAATAATCGGTTTTTTCAGATTGCACCAAACTTGTAAAATCGTTAATCTGTTTTAAGTACAGGTCTTCGCCGTCGCCGAAATATTCTTGCGGAACTTTTTGTTCTCTCGACTGCATTGCCGAATACTCGTCTTGCGGACAATAAAGGTAACTAAGCCGACCTTTTTCTTCTTGTCCCATCGTTCCGTTGCAAATAACGTAGCCCTTGGTACCGTAAAACTCTAACTTGCTTTCGGAAGCGCCGTCGGGAATATTAAAGTTTACATCTATATGTCCCAACGCTCCGCTTTGAGTTTTAAATATAAAAACGCAACCGTCTTCTACCCGATACGAAAAAGTATGCGTAGAATAAAAACTTTTTACGTCTACTATTTTTTCGCCCGTAACGTACTCGATAAGTTCTATACAATGAACCCCTAAGTCCATTACCGCTCCGCCACCGCCGAGTTTTTCGGTCTGACGCCAAGCGCCTTCTATTTCGGGATACCAGCACGAAAACTGCGCCCTTATATCACACACCTGACCTATTTTACCGTCGGATATTAAACGCTTTGCCTTTTGATGAAGATTATGGTATTTCATCATATACCCTACGGTAAGTTGTTTGCCTTTCTTTTTAAAGGCGTTTACCAACTTTTTGCTTTGGCGTTCGTTTAAGGCTATCGGCTTTTCTATAAAAACGTGCTTGCCGTAAGACAAAACTTTTAGCGCTTGCTCGTAATGGCAGGCAACGGGCGTTCCGATATAAACGGCGTCACACTCCGTTTCTAAAAGCATTTTATCTATGTCTGTATAATACTTAACGCCATACTTTTCGCCTACTCTTTTTGCCGAATCTAAAGTTTTACACGCAACCGCGACCAAAACGTTGTTCCCTTTTAAAAGCGCGGGAATAAATCTTCTGTCGGCAATTCCGCCCGCACCTATAACACACCATTTCATAAACTAATAGTCGAATTACGGCAACAACCTTTTAGTCGTACCTTTTAGGTACACCTGACACTGACGGAAACCTTCGGCGTAATCTACACCGCACTGGTATCCGCGGTAACGAGAACAAGTTTTAACCATATCGGCAAAATCTATGTGGTCGTGTTCGCGCATCCATTGTAGTTGCGACTGATGACATTCCAGCATTTGCAACTTTAAATCTATTACGTCGGTTACATCGACGTATTCGGTCGGGTTAAAGTTTACGCCCGCCAAAGTATCCATATAATATATAGGAACAAGTTTCGCAGGGTTAGAATACTTACTTTTGTAATTAGGAAGCGTTGCCGTAAAACTTGCGTCGAACACGAGTTTAGAAACCGCCGTATGGTCGGGCATATAATCGTTGGGGTCGTGGGTTATTATAACGTCAGGATTGGCGTATTTTATAATATCTACCATCATATCTCTCGATTTTTTGTTGCCGTCGTAAATATCTAGGTCATTAAACCCTGCGGTTATAACTTCTATCCCTGCCAACTTACCCGCTTTTTTGGCTTCTTCGGCACGAATTACTTTAAGTTCTTCGGGCGGAATTATAACGTGCCCTAAATCTCCGCTAGAAGCGTGACAGGTTATTACCGTATCTCCACGCTTAATGCACTTTGCCAACGTTCCGGCGCAAGCGATTTCTACGTCGTCGGGGTGACAACCTACTGCTAAAATTCTCATATTCGTTCTCCTTTAATATTTCATATTAAATTTTAATACCGCACGCAATAAAAAACAATGCTTTTTAGTTGTTAAAAAATGTACAATACTACACAATTAAAATTAAGAAAGTATTTGACATTTTTTTCAACGTGTGATATTTTAGTGATATGAAGTATTATAAATACAAAATCGAAAACCTTATAAAGGTAAACAAAATAGTTACCGTGCACCATTTCAGGTTTGACAAAGACTTTAAAAGCAAACCCGAATCTCATGATTTTTGGGAACTCGTCTACGCCGAAAAAAATTCGCTCGTTTGTTTTAACGGCAACTTAGAACACACTTTAAACACGGGCGAAATTACATTTTTTAAGCCCAATACCGAACACCATATAAACGCCGACGGCAATAATCCACCCAACGCCATTATAGTATCGTTCGAATGCAAAAGCGAAGCGCTAAACTTTTTTTCGGATAAAATACTAAAACTTAACCCCGAAAACTTAAAGTACCTGTACTCTGTCGTAAACGAAAGCAAGCGCACCTTCGACATACCCGTTTCCGACCCGAACATTAAAAAAATGCCCATAAAAAAAAGCCCGACGTTGGGCGGTTTGCAACTTATAAAAAACCATTTAGAACTGTTGCTTATAAATATTTTGCGCGATGAAACCGAACAAAACGGCGAAAATTCCACCTTTTTACCCACCTACCGAAACGGCGTTATTTCTAAAAAAATAATTAATGTTTTAACCGAAAGCGTGCATAAACGCCTTAAAATAGAAAATATTGCAGAAGAACTGAACTACTCTAAATCGTATCTTTTTAAAACTTTTAAAGACCAAACGGGAATGACGATTGCCAACTGTTTTATGAAACTTAAAATGGAACACGCAAAAGAACTTTTATCCGACAGCGAAATGTCGGTAACGGAAATAGCCGAGCATTTGTGTTTCGATTCTCAAAGTTATTTTACCAAATCTTTTAAAAAGTTCACGTCTTATTCGCCGTCGAAATACCGCCGAATTTTTAAGACGGAATAAAATGCAAAAAGCGTAAACGACAAAAAACGCACCGTAAAAGGTGCGTTTCCGATTTTAAACCTTTATTTATTCTCAGTAATTTCGCGTGCCAAAAGGCGCAAGAACTTAGTCTTTCTTTTCTTTCTTGCTGGTGTCGACAACCTGAGTGCCGTCGTAATAACCGCAATTTGCACAAACCCTATGAGAAGTTTTTAGTTCGTGACATTGGGGGCATTCTACCAGATTAGGAGTTTTTAAACTGTTCTTCCACTGAGCAAATCTCGAATTGGTTTTGCTTTGAGATTTTTTACTTTTCTGTACTGCCATTGTTATTTACCTTCCTGTTTATTTTTACATTTACATTTCTCGTCGTTAAGATTAACTCCGCACCCCGAACAAATTCCCTTGCAATTTTCATCGCAAAGAAAGTTGACGGGCAAATTAAGAACTATTGTCTCGTCGACGATTTCCGCTAAATTGATTTTATCGTTTAATAGTGAATACCCGTACTCGTTGTCTTTTTCTACCTGTTCCTTAAACTCTATCGTATAAGAGTTTGTTGCAGGCTTTAAGCATCTGGTACACTCGCCCGAAATCGAAAACTTAATTTCGCCTTCTACATAAGCGCTATGCTCCCCCGTTAAACTTACCGTACCGCAAACGGTTACGGGCAAATTCAACTTTGCGTTGGGAATATCGCACAAATCCGAGTCGGGTGTATATTCAAAGAAAAAATCGAGTTGGTCTTTTCCGCTTTTTTTAAGCGTTCTTAAATCAATAAACATAATATTTTCAATTTAATAGCCTAACAAGTATATACTATTTAGTTTTGGTTGTCAACAAAAATAAAATAAATTTAACTAAAATTAACGCTATATTATAAATTTTCGGTTAATTGTTTGGTTTCTCTTGCGATAGAGAGTTCTTCGTTGGTAGGAAGAACTATAATTTTAACCTTAGAGTCTTCGGTGTTTAAGTATGCTATACCCGAATCGTAAGCCTTGTTTTTAGCGTCGTCGAATTTTGCACCGCAGTATTCCATATTTTCCATAACCAAACGACGAATTCTGGGCGAATGTTCACCTATACCGCCGGTAAATACCACAGCGTCTACCCCGCCGAGCACGGCGATGTAACTGCCTACGTACTTTCTTACCCTGTAACCTAACATTTCTAACGCCAAAAGCGCCCTTTCGTTGCCTTGTGCGGTAGCCTTTTCTAAATCTCTAAGGTCGCTGGATACACCGCTTACGCCCAAAACACCGCATTTCTTATTTAAGTAGTCTACGACTTCTTCGGGTTTTAAGTTAAGTTTTTGCCTTAAATAGTCTACTGCGGCAGGGTCTATGTCGCCCGAACGAGTACCCATAACCAAACCTTCTAACGGAGTAAAGCCCATAGACGTGTCTTGACATTTTCCGTCTTTAACGGCAGAAACCGAAGAACCGTTACCCAAGTGGCAAATTACCATTTTTGCATTTTTGTCGTTTAAAAGTTTGCCCGTTTCTTCGCTTACGAATTTATGCGAAGTACCGTGGAAACCGTATTTTCTTATTTTGTACTCGTCGTATACTTCGTACGGAATACCGTACATATACGCCTTTTGTGGCATAGTCGAATGGAAAGTCGTATCGAATACGGCAACCATGGGCACGCCTTTCATAACTTCCCTACAACTCTTGATACAAGCAATGTTGCCGGGCATATGTAAGGGGCCGAAAACCGCGTTCTTTTCGCAAATTTTAATAACTTCGTCGTCGATAACGACAGAACTTTTAAAATCTTCGGCAGAGTGCAAAACCCTATGACCTACCGCACCGATTTCGTCTACCGACTTTATTCCGCCGTTTACGGGGTCTACCATTGCTTTTAATACAAGTTCCATAGCTTCTTTATGCGAAGGCATATCTTGTTCTATAACCGTTTCCCTACCGTCGAATGTTTTTTGCGTAAGAATACCGCCCGCAAAAGTGATACGTTCGCATAGACCTTTTAAGACTACGCTTTCGTCTTTCATATCTATAAGTTGGTATTTAAGCGAAGAACTGCCTGCGTTGATAACTAAAACTTTCATATAACACTCTCCTTATTTAGACTGCAATGCGGTGATTGCTATTACCGCTTTAATGTCGTCCGAATTACAACCCCTAGACAAATCGTTGATAGGCTTTGCAAAACCCTGACAAATAGGACCTAACGCCATATATCCGCCAAAGCGTTGTGCGATTTTATAACCTATGTTACCTGCGTTTATGTTGGGGAAAATAAATACGTTAGCGTTGCCCGCTACCTTAGATTGGGGCGCTTTTAATTTACCTACTTCGGGAGCGACTGCCGCGTCGAATTGAAATTCGCCGTCTAAAATAAGGTCGGGGCGAGTTTCTTTTGCGATACGCGTTGCTTCTTGCATTTTAGGAACCGACTTAAAAAACTTGTCGTCGTTGCCCGAACCCATGGTAGAGAACGAAAGCATTGCCACTCTCGGTTCTATAAGCGCTATGTTTTTAGCGGTTTCGGCAGAAGATATAGCGATGTCGACAAGTTGTTGAGCATCGGGTTCTATATTGATGGCGCAGTCGGCAAAAACCGCAACGCCGTCGGGATTATACTTGTTTTCGCCTTCGGGCGCAACCATAATAAAACTAGACGAAACGGTGTTTATTCCGGGTGCGGTTTTAATTACTTGCAAGCCCGGTCTTAACGTGTTTGCGGTAGAATGGCAAGCGCCGGAAACCAAACCGTCTACGTCGCCTGCTTTAAGCATTAAAGCGCCGTACATAGTGTAGTCTTTAAGAATAGAAGCTTTTGCCGAGTCTACGTCTGCGTATTCGGGAAGCCCCGTCTTTTTGTTTATTTTGCCTTCTCTTGCCTTAAACAGCATTTCGGCGTAAACACCCGTCTTTTCGTAAGTTACGGGGTCGATGATTTCAACGCCGTCTAAACAAACATCGGGATTGTTTTTTGCTATTTCTTGGGGGTTACCCAAAACTACGACGCGCGAAAACCCTTCTTTAACCGTTTCGGAAGCGGCAACAATTACCCTTGAATCTTCGCCTTCGGGCAAAACGATGCGCTTATTTAAAAGCTTTGCCTGAGCCTTAATGTTTTCTAAAATTGTAGACATACCTTAAACTCCTTTCCGTTTTTGCTAAAAACGTTTTGTAAATTTGATAAAATAGTGTAAAATATAATTAAAATATATTAGACTTATATATTTTACACCATTTACGAAAAAAAGTAAAATAATAGTTTGGGGTTTTTATAACTTTTATGAAAATTTGCGCTTGTATTGTAGAATATAATCCCCTTCATCTGGGGCATCTTAAACATCTTAATTACATTAAGACCGTACTCGGGGCAGACAAAATAATCGCCGTTATAAGCGGTAACTTTACGCAACGCGGAGAACCGGCAGTACTAGATAAGTTTACCCGTTCTAGGCACGCTGTTTTGTCGGGCGCCGACCTTGTAATAGAACTGCCTACGGTTTTTGCTACCGCCAATGCGGAAACGTTTTCTAGGGGCGCGGTAAATATTATAGACGCTATTAACGTATGCGATTGTTTGTGTTTCGGTGTGGAAAGCGGTACCGAAGAAGAATATATTTCGCTTGCCAAAGCATTAAACGACGAAAGCAAAGAATTTAAAAAACTGCTAAAACAAAATTTAGATACGGGCGTTTCGCTTGCCAAAGCAAAATTTCAAACGCTAAAAGCGATGGGCGGTGAATTTAACGAAAACCTTATGGGTTCGCCTAACAATATTTTGGGGTTAGAATACACCAAAGCATTGCTTAGCATTAACAGTCCCGTAGAAATAAAGCCTATGTTAAGGTCGGGCGACCACAACGACGACACCCTTAAAAAGGGCGTTACAAGTGCTTCTAGTATAAGAAAAACACTTAAAGCGGGCAAGATTAAAAAGGTAAAGAAAAACCTGCCCGACTACGTATTTAAAGACCTTAAAGGTTATCCTTTCGGTTTTGAAAACTTAATAGTGTCGGCGCTTATTACCAAAACACCCGAAGAAATAGAAAGGTGCCCCGATTGTACCGAAGGGCTAGAAAACCGTTTAAAAGCGCTTGTAAAAGACAATAAAAATTTAGAAACGCTTATTTCTAAAACGGTAACGAAAAGATATACCGAAACCAGAATAAGAAGAATTTTAACCGCCAACCTTTTAGGCATATCTAAAAATTTAGTGTCCGACTGTTTGAATTCGCCGACGTACGCAAAGGTTCTTGCCGTAAATAAAGACAGTACCGATTTGTTGTCGCTTATTGCCTGCAAGTCTAAAATTCCGCTCATTACTCGAAAAAGCGATTGTTCGGAACTTAAAAAGACGGCGGGTAGGTGTTATAAAATAGACGAACTTTCTAACGATATATATAACCTTGTAACCGAAGACAACAAAAATCAAAACCAAATGCTTATCATATAACAAGTATCTGCTAATAATTGCAAACGGGTTTTTCGCAAAACGCCAACTAAAAAACTCCGCATCTAATCGATGCGGAGTTTTTGTTTGAAATTGTTTTTTATTACTTAATTTCAGAGAAGTATTTGATAGTTCTTACCATCTGGCTGGTGTAAGAGTTTTCGTTATCGTACCAAGATACAACCTGTACCTGAGTTTTGCCGTCAGCCATAGGAATAACCATAGTCTGAGTAGCGTCGAATAACGAACCGTATCTCATACCTACTACGTCGGAAGAAACGATTTCGTCGGTGTTGTAACCGAAAGATTCGTTAGATGCAGACTTCATAGCTGCGTTAACTTCTTCCTTAGTAACAGCCTTGTTTACTACTGCAACTAAAATAGTGGTAGAACCGGTTGCGGTAGGAACACGTTGTGCAGAACCGATAAGTTTGCCGTTGAGTTCGGGAATAACCAAGCCGATTGCTTTTGCTGCGCCGGTGCTGTTAGGAACGATGTTCATAGCGCCTGCTCTCGAACGACGTAAGTCGCCCTTTCTTTGCGGACCGTCAAGAATCATTTGGTCGCCGGTGTAAGCGTGAACGGTGGTCATAATACCTGCTTCGATGGGAGCAAGGTCGTTAAGAGCCTTAGCCATAGGAGCAAGACAGTTGGTGGTGCAAGATGCGGCCGAAATAATATGGTCGTCTTTGGTTAACGTGGTATGGTTTACATTGTAAACGATGGTGGGAAGGTCGTTACCTGCGGGTGCGGAAATAACAACGTTCTTAGCGCCGGCGTCGATATGAGCCTGAGCCTTTGCTTTGCTGGTGTAGAAACCGGTACATTCTAGTACTACGTCTACGCCGAGTTTACCCCAAGGAAGTTCTGCGGCCTTAGCCATAGCATAAATAATAATCTTTTTGCCGTCGACTACGATGTAACCGTTTTCTTTAACGGAACCGTCTTCGTTTAAAACAGCTTCTGCGAAATCAACCTGATGGTCGCGCGCATAGTTACCCTGCATTGTGTCGTACTTTAAAAGATGTGCAAGCATTTTGGGGCTGGTTAAGTCGTTGATAGCAACTACTTCGTAGCCTTCTGCACCGAACATCTGACGGAATGCAAGACGACCGATACGGCCGAAACCGTTTATTGCAACTTTTGTTACTTTTGACATTTTTATGTCCTCCAAAATAGTTTTTTCTAAAATTTTCTTAATTATTATAACTTTTTGCGCTTTTTTAGTCAATCAATTTACAGCCGTATTTACAAATTTTTTGTTTTATTTGTTTTTATTCGCCGATAATATATCGTCGGCAGAACAGTCAAGTATTTCGCAAAGTTTGGCAAATGTTACGAGCGAAGGCATAATTCTGCCCGATAAATACTGCGACAGCGTGGGTTTAGACACGCCCAACTCTTTTGCGATTTGCGTTTTGCTTTTGCCCGAAGTCAATATTTCGTTTTTAATATTTTCGGATATTTTTTTCTCGTAACTTTCCATAAAATATATTCTATTAGGTATTGCCTAAATTTTCTTGACAATTAGGTATTACCTAACGTA
>CAYYYD010000011.1:0-14599 GCA_964475885.1 uncultured Christensenella sp. | reverse complement strand
ATATTCTATTAGGTATTGCCTAAATTTTCTTGACAATTAGGTATTACCTAACGTACAATATGTTTATATTTAGGTATTACCTAATTTTGATATTTATAGTCAAGGAGAAAAAAAATGAAAAAATTATTTACGATGGTTATTTGTGTAATCCTTTCCGTTTGCTCTGTTTTTGTTTTTGCTTCTTGCGAATCGGAAAACGACGAAGCAAACAAGATTATCACTACTAACGGCCTTACCTATTACCTTTTGCAAGACGGAACTTTGGGGGTTGCGGGGCACGATTTAACCATATACGATGTGTTAGGTAGAGATGCTAGCGACGACGAATATCTTCTTTCTAATAAACGCGGTATGTACCCTGTAAATTATACGGTAACAGAATTGGTTATCCCCGAAAAGGTCGCCGATAAAACGGTAACTACCATTTTGCCTTTCGGGTTCAGTTATTTTATTAAGTTAGAAAAAGTTACGTTACCCGATACCGTAACGACAATTTCCGACCACGCGTTTTTGCATTGCCACGAATTGTCGGAAATAAACCTTACCGACAATATAACGAATATCGGATACGACTGTTTCTTAAATTCCGGCATATCGTCAGACAGCGTTTACAACGGCAGTACGTACTTCGGAACAAAAGAAAACCCGTATATGTTTTTAACGAACGCCGTTCCCGACTCTGACAATACGGTTAACGTACACCCCGATTGCAAAGTTCTGCTTCCTTACAGTATTAACGACAATAACATTACCATGTTATATTTACCAAGGGGGTTAAACAAAATAAACGACAATGCTTTTTACCGTTACAAAGGATTAACCGATATTTATTATAATTGTCCGTTGTCCGACTGGGGCAATTCGCTGACCGAAGCAATAACGAACGTTTCTAAAAAGATAGACAAAAATGCGTTTAACGGAATATCCCAAGCAGAAAAACTACAAAACGTTTATTATTTAGACGGCGACGAATACGTTCGCGTTTTCGCATTCGATATTTATAAACAACTTCTCACTATAGGTTTTTTTAATTAATATCTGCAAACAAAAAGCGTAACGCTCGCTCGAGCGTTACGCTTTTTGTTATAGTTGTTATTTTAAGTTTTCGGGGTTTAAGACCTTTAAGTCTTTGGGAACGAAAAGCCCGTCTTTTCTGATAAGTTCGCCGTCGATATAAATTTCTCCGCCACCGTATTGTTTGGTTTGAATAAGCACCAAGTCCCAATGCACTGACGACAGATTGCCGTTATAACAATCGTCGTAGCAACAGCCGGGCGTAAAATGTATAGAACCCGAAATTTTTTCGTCGAACAAAATATCGCCCATAGGCGTGGTAATGTACGGGTTTACGCCGAAAGCGAATTCGCCCACGTACCTTGCGCCTTCGTCGGTGTCTAGTATAGCGTTTAGTTTTTTTGTGTCGTTGGCGGTCGCTTCTATTATTTTGCCGTCTTTAAACGTTAAACGAACGTTTTCGAATTTAAACCCGTTTTCTACCGACGGTGCGTTATAGGTAATAACCCCGTTTACGCTGTTTTTAACGGGTGCGGTATAAATTTCTCCGTCGGGAATATTGCAATGCCCCGAGCACTTTTTAGAACCTATGCCCTTAATAGAAAAAGATATATCGGTATCGGGCGCGACTATCCTTACCTTATCGGCGCAGTCCAACCTTTTTTTAAGCGAGTCCATAGCCTTATCCATTTTAGAATAATCTAGATTGCACACCTTAAAATAAAAATCTTCAAAAGCGTCGGTACTCATGCCCGACGACTGAGCCATTCCCTGATTGGGGAAACGCAAAACCACCCACTTGGTTTTTTTAACCCTTAGTTCGTGATGAACGGGGTGCGAATAAAAGTTGCTTTCGATTTGCAGATTTTTTTCGGGCACGTCGGAATTTTCGTTACAGTTTTCTCCACCGCGTATACCTATATAAGCGTCCATATCCGCCATACGGAAAGAATCGTATTTTGCTTTGAGTTTAGCGTATTCTTCCGTTTCCCCGAGCAACAGTTCGCGCGAGACACGGTTATCGAAAATTTCTACGAAAGGATACGCGCCTACCTTATAAGCTTCTTTAATTAAAGCGTTTACAAGCATATAGTCTATGCCCTTTGCTTCTATAAGAACCTTTTCGCCTTTTTGTAACGCGCACGAATAGTTAATTAAATTATATGCCAAACGGTTTATTCTTGTGTCTTGCATTATATTCTCCTTTTTTTGTTTTGCGGTCGGCAAAATTACGCCTTTATTATACACCAAAAAGGTTAAAAGTAAAAAGTATTTTCGTTATAATAGAAAAATTATTTGCAAATACCGTTAAAACATTGTATAATGGTTTTGTTTGAAATATATTATGGAGGGCAAAAATATGCCATTGGTAAACTCAAAGAAAATGTTTGAACAAGCTTACAAAAACGGCTATGCTATCGGCGCTTTCAACGTAAACAATATGGAAATCGTTCAAGGTATAACCGAAGCCTGCAAAGAAGAAAACGCACCCGTAATCTTACAGGTAAGTAAGGGCGCTAGGGCGTACGCTAACCACACCTACTTAGTAAAGTTGGTAGAAGCGGCTGTTAAAGAATGTCCCGAAATTCCGATTGTTTTACACTTAGACCACGGTCCCGACTTCGAAACCTGCAAGTCTTGTATAGACGGCGGTTTCACTTCTGTTATGATAGACGGTTCTCATCTTCCCTTCGAAGAAAACATCGCTCTTACCAAAAAAGTCGTTGACTATGCACACGAAAGGGGTGTTACGGTAGAAGGCGAATTAGGAACTCTTGCCGGTATCGAAGACGAAGTTAAAGTAGAAGCAGGTCAAGAATCTTACACTAAACCCGAACAAGTTATCGAGTTCGTAGAAAAAACGGGCGTAGACTCTTTGGCAATCGCAATAGGAACTTCGCACGGCGCTTACAAGTTCACTCCCGAACAATGCACCGTAAACGAAGACGGCGTTCTAGTTCCCCCGCCCCTACGTTTCGATATACTAGAAGAAGTCAGCAAAAAACTCCCCGGCTTCCCCATCGTATTGCACGGTTCTTCTTCCGTTCCGCAAGAATACGTTAAAATGGTAAACGAAAACGGCGGTAAAATGCCCAACGCAATCGGCGTTCCCGAAGCACAGTTAAGAGAAGCGGCTAAACTTTCCGTTTGCAAAATAAACATCGACTCCGATTTAAGACTTGCAATGACCGGTACTATCAGAAAATTCTTTAACGAACACCCCGACAAGTTTGACCCGAGAGAATACTTAAAACCCGCACGCGCTAACATTAAAGAAATAGTAAGACATAAACTTAAAGACGTTTTAGGTTGCGCGGGCAAAGCAGACGAATGTAAATAATCGTAACTCGATTTACGTAAGGCAAAAGCCCCCGAGAATTTTCTCGGGGGCTTTTGAATAAGAAAGGTTTTATACTACACATCGGCATCGCAAAAACAATACTGTACGATGTGTAAGGAGATGTCTAAAAAACGTGGTTCTTTCTACTACGCACCCGTATCGCAAAAACGATACTGTACGACGTCCATAGTAAGATCGTATTGTTTCGTTTGATTAAAGTTGTTTGTTCTTTGTACTTTTATCGTAACGACGTCGCCTATTTTCAAAGCCGAAAGTATTGCGCTGAAATCTTCGAACGTTTTTGCGGTGGGGTTGGTTGCGCCGTTTACCGTGATAGAAACGATTATGTCGTTTTGCTTTATACCCACACTGTCGGCAAGTCCGCCTTCTACGACTTCGTAAATATAGGTTACTTCTTGCGAAGTTGTAGTCGTGCCTTTTGCAATGGTTATGCCGAGCGCCGTTTTTCTGCCGTCGACGAAGCCGTAATTAGTTGCGGTAGCGCTTCCTACCAACTGCTTTACCATATTCACCACGCCGTTGTCTATACTGTCGGATTCCGCGTCGGAAGTGTAAAGCGGAATAGCAAAGTTTATAGCGCTGTAACTTGTGTTGCCGGCGTTGGTTATGCCAACAAGTTCGCCATACATATTAAACAGACCGCCACCCGAGTTACCGGGGTTTGTAGTCGCCGATATACCCATAAGTTTCATATTACCTATATCGCTTACGGGAATGGTTTCTTCTAACGAAGCGACAACGCCCGTGCAGACCCAACCGGGAAGCGAACCCGTAGGATTGCCTATTGCAAAAACCGTTTCGCCTTTTCTTAACGTATAGTCTGTCGAAGGAATAACTGCCTTTGTGATTTTTTCTATCGAAAGAGTTTTGCCCGAATATGCGGGTTTAGACATATCTATTTTAATTACCGCTATATCCGAAGACATATCTCCGCCGACCAGCGTAACGGCTTTGTCGGAATTACCGCTTACCGAACCGCCTATCGTTCCCTGAAAAATATAGTCGTTATTAAGATAATCGCCCGTTTCGTCGGGAATATAAACGGTTATGGCGCCGGTAGAAGATATTACGTGGTGGCAAGTTACTATATAAATAAAATTGTCGTCGCTTGCGTCTTGAACGTCTACATCTATAATTACGCCTGCACCCGCACCGCCGTCGGTTTCTATCGCAACGACGCTACGCTCTACCTTTGCGACGGCGTCTACCAAACTCATTTCTTGTCGGGTAGTTTGGTCTAGTTCTTTTATGCTTACGCTTAAAAATTCGGCACTGCCCGACGAACTACCGCCCGGCGAACCGCCACTAGGCGTAAAACCGTTGTCGTTTCTTATTATAAAAGTACATGCCGATAAAGATACCGCCGTTACCAAAGTCAAAACGAAAACCGTTATTACTCTTAAAAACTTTTTCATAATTTTCTCCTTGAATTTATTGTAACATAAAAACTATTGAAAAAAACTTTAAAAACAAAATTTTATAATAATTTTTATCGGTCAAAACAAAAGGGCGTGCATTTAAACGCCCTTTACCTTCGTAACGCTACCGCATAAGTCTGCCGTAAGATTACGAAATATTATAACGGCAGTAATATGCGGTAAATTTCTAATTAAAAAATTACCTTACCGACCGATACAAAAAGTATAGGCAAATAAGGTAATTTTATTCATCTAAACAAAATATTATTCTTCGTCTTCTTCGGGCAGGTCTACATTATGATAAACGTCTTGAACGTCGTCTAAATCTTCTAACGCGTCTACCAAGCGCTTAAACTTGGCAAGTTCGTCGCCTTCTAGGGTTATCATATTAGAAGAAACCATAGTTATTTCGGCACTGAAAAAGTTTAGCGACTTAGATTCTAAATATTTTCTTACCGTCGAAAAGTCCGAAACCGAACAATGAACGACGAATGCGTCGTCTTCGGTAATAACGTCGTCGGCACCTGCGTCTAGGGCGTATTCCATAACCGCGTCTTCGGTTAAATCGGGCGTGCGTTCGATTACTATTTCGCCCAGAGTGGTAAACGTAAACGAAACGCAACCTGCGTTACCCAAAGAACCGCCGTGTTTTCTCATTGCGATTCTGACGTAATCTACCGTACGGTTTTTGTTGTCGGTAAGCGCTTTAATAATAATGGCGCTACCGCCGGGGCCGTAGCCTTCGTAAGTAAGTTCTTCGTAATTGTCGCCCGAAAGTTCGCCCGAAGCCTTTGCGATACATCTTTTAATGTTATCGTTAGGCATATTTACCGATTTTGCTTTTGCAATGGCGTCGGCAAGTTTGCTGTTTGTTTCGGGGTCGGGATTGGATTTTGCCGCAACGGCTATTTCCCTGCCTATCTTAGTAAAAATTTTACCCTTAACCGCGTCTGTCTTTGCTTTCTTTGCCGCGATATTGGCTGCATGACTGTGTCCTGACATAATTCTCTCCTTAAAATTTGTTTTTTAACGCATACATCAGTATGCCGGCGCTTACGCTTGCGTTAAGACTTTCCATTCCGCTTTGCATGGGAATGCTTACGGTAAGGTCTGCCATTTCTTTAACTTCTTTGCTTACGCCGTGCGCTTCGTTACCTATTACCAAACAAAACTCGTTAGGCGCGTTTACCGTAAACACATTTTCTCCGCCCATGTCGGCGACTACCAAAGGCTTGTTTATAACGCCTAAAATCTCGTCTTTTTTACCAATGTAAACGGTTACGCCGTAAATTCCGCTCATACTGGACCTTACTGCTTTGGGCGAGTAAGCGTCTGCACAGTCGGTAAGATACAGTTCTTTATACCCCGAAGCGACCGCCGTTCTGATAATCGCGCCGACGTTACCGGGGTCGGAAACGCCGTCTAAAAAAAGGCAACTGCCCGACGGACTTTTAAGCTTTTGCGACGGCTTTTTTATTACCGCCAGCACACCCTGTGGCGAAACTTCGTTTGTAAGGCAACCGAACACTTCTTCGGTAACGACGGTAATTTCCGTATCCGATTGCATCTGAAAGTTTGCGTGTTCCGAACGTACCACGCTAACTACGTCTTGCCCCAGCAAAAACGCTTCGTTTACCATTTTAACGCCTTCTACCACATACAGCCCGTATTCGTCTCTGTACTTTTTGTCGGAAAGCGAACGTATTTTTTTTACAAGTTGGTTTTGTTTGGAAGTTATCATCTTAATTTGAATAAAGCCTACTTTTTAACAAAAATAGGCTTATTTTCAATAAATTATTTTAAGTTGTTTTTAGCCTGTTCGGTAAGAACCGTAAACGCCTTAGCGTCGGAAACGGCGATTTCCGCAAGCACCTTTCTGTTAAGTTCGATACCCGCTTTTTTAAGACCGAACATAAATTTGCTGTAAGACAAACCGTTCATACGGCAAGCGGCGTTTATTCTGGCAATCCATAAAGAACGGAAATCGCGCTTTTTAGCCTTTCTGCCAACGAAGGAATAAACACCCGATTTCATTACGGCTTGACGAGCGACTCTGTATCTTTTACTTCTTCCGCCGAAATAACCTTTTGCCTGTTTTAATATTTTTCTACGCTTTTTAACAGCGTTGACTCCTCTTTTAATACGCATAGTTTTTACCTCCGTTATTTATTGTAAATGAGCGTCTTTACGGTCTTTGCTTGTGTAGCGTCTACATAAGCGCCGTCGCAGAGATTATTCTTTCTCTTTCTGTCTTTTTTGGTTAAAATGTGATTTTTACCCGAGCAAGCCCTTTTAATCTTGCCGGTTGCGGTTACTTTAAAACGTTTTTTAGCCGCACTTTTAGTTTTCATTTTAGGCATATTTGTACCCTCCGTAAGTTTTATTTTTTAAGTTACGCTTTAACGGGAGCAAGCATCATCCAAATGTTTCTGCCTTCCGTAAGCGGTTGCTTTTCCATTGTTCCGCAGTCTTTTACAAGGTCGAAAAACCTTTTCATTACTTCTACACCGAGTTCCGAATGAGCCATTTGACGACCGCGCATTCTGATAGATACTTTTACCTTGTTGCCCGAAGCGAGAAATTTTTGGGCCTGCTTTGCCTTAACGTTAAGGTCGCCCACGTCGATTGTCATAGAAAGCCAAACTTCTTTGATTTCTACGACCTTTTGATTTTTCTTTGCTTCTTTCGCCTTTTTAGTAAGTTCGAACACGTACTTGCCGTAGTTCATAATCTTACAAACGGGCGGATTGGCATTGGGGGAAATTTTAACTAAATCCAAACCCCTGTCATCAGCTATCGACTGCGCTTCTTTGGAAGACACGATACCGAGTTGTTCTCCGTCTTCACCTATAAGGCGGACTTCTCTGTCACGAATTTCTTCGTTAATCTGATGTTCCCTTTTAATGGTTTTGTACCTCTCTATAATATTTCCGCGTTTTGCGGATAAAAAACGGGTTGCTTAAATGTTTAAGCAACCCGATAAAACACGTAAACAAACCGCAAGCGCACCTGCGTTTTTCGTATCGAGCCGAGCGAATAGTTCCGTCGGCGAGAAGGGTTACTTCTTCTTTAAGCCTTAATATAATACAAAATTTTTAGATTATTGTCAACTGTTTTTTACAAACATTTTTCCGATACGAAAAATTTTTAATTTTCTCCGTCGTTGAAATATAAAATACCCAAGGTGTTTGCACCGCAATGGCTGGCGATTGTTCCGCCGGCGTGCGTTTCTAAAATTTCTTTAAAGCCCGCCGCCCTGCACGCTTCCCTTGCCGACTCTACCATTTCGGGTGTGGCGGTGGTATATGTTATAAATACCCTTTTTAGGTCGGGAGCGTTAAACTCCGCAAGCGTTTCTTGGCAGTACTTTGCAACTACGCTTGCCATAGGTCCGCGGAATTTTTTGTCGGAAATCATTTTTCCGTCTTTGGTTACCAAAATTCTGGGGCGTATTTTAAATATGTTTGCGCCTAGAAGTTGCAAACTGTTACACCTTCCGCCCTTGTACAGATAGTCTAGCCTTTCGACGACGAAAGTTACGGCAAGTTTGTCTACCCTTTTAGAAACTATTTGGTAAATTTCTTCGGCAGGCAAACCTTGGTTGGCAAGTTCCCTACTGTAAAGCGCCAAGTGTCCGATACCCGTAGACAAACTTTTGCTGTCTATAACGTAAACGTTTTCTAAATTCTTGCCCGCCCTTACGGCGTTACCGCAAGAAGAAGTCAAACCGCTGGACAAACATATATGTATAACGGCGTCGTAGTCTTTTAAAAGCCCTTTAAAATATTCGGCATACTCGAACTCGTTAAGCGCGGTCGTTTTGGGAAGGCAGTTGTGCTGGTCGACGTAGTCGAACATTTCCTGAACGGTTAAATCGCCGTCTTGATACACTTCTCCGCCTAAAACGATTTTATAAGGAATAACCTTTATATCGTATTCGCGAAGCAATTTGTTTCCTAAATCGTTGGTCGATTCGACCGATATGGCAATTTTCATTACATCCCCCAAAACGAACAGTTGACTTTTATAAATATTCTAACATAATTTTACGTTTTAGACAAGAAAAATACCACTTCTAAACAAGGAAATATTTTTGATAATTTAATTTTGGGGCTAAACGCTTGATTTAACCGCCCGATAAGTGATATTATAATTGTGTTGTAAATACCTAACGGAGAAAATTTATGAATAAAATTGACGGAAACATTGTTAATACTGACGTAGATTTTAAAGACTTTAAAAACTATGCCGACAAAATCGTAAGCATAAAAGGTTATGTTCATCGCATAAGGGAAATGACGGGCTTCTCTTTCGTAATTATCAGAACGGCGAGAGAGACGGTTCAGTGTGTTTACGCACCCGAATTTTCCGATTACCGCTGGGACGACAAAATTTGCGAAGAAGCCTGCGTAAGGGTAACGGGCAAAGTAGTTGCAAGTTTAGATAAAAACGGCAACGAAAGATACGAATTGCAAATACACGGAATAGATATTCTTTCTGTCCCTGCCGAGCAACTTCCCATAGTAATAAACAAAAAACAACTAGACAACATACAGTTAAACACCGTTTTAGACCTTCGCCCCGTTTCTATGAGAAACCCTAAGGAACGCGCGATTTTCAAAATACAAGAAGGCATTGCAAGGGGATTTAGAGAGTTTTTGTTAAAGAACGATTTTACCGAAATACGCTCGCCTAAAATCAACTACGCCGGTGCCGAAGGCGGTACTAATGTTTTTAAACTAGACTATTTCGGAAAGCAGGTTTACCTTGCACAGTCTCCGCAGTTATACAAACAGTCGCTAGTCGGCGTATTTCACAGGGTGTTCGAAATTGCGCCCGTATTCCGTGCCGAACATCATGACACTTCTCGTCATTTAAACGAGTACACTTCTATGGACTTCGAGATGGGCTTTATAAACGACTTTACCGACATTATGAATATGGAAACGGGTGCGTTAAAATATATAATGAATTTGTTAAAAACCGAATACGCCGAAGAAGTAGAATTATTACACGCGGACATTCCGGAAATTACAGAAATTCCGTGCATCAAATTTATGGACGCAAAAGAAATTTTAATGACCAAGTATAAATACAAACCGTCGGATATGAAAGACTTCGACCCCGAAGAAGAAGCGCTTTTAGGCAAATACGCCAAGTCGGAGTTTAACAGCGATTTTATTTTCGTTACGCACTATCCTTCTAAAAAGCGCCCCTTCTACACAATGGACGACCCCGAAGACCCCGAATACACTTTGTCGTTCGACTTGTTGTTTAGGGGCTTAGAAATTACGTCGGGCGGTCAGCGTGTACACGATTATCACGCTCAGGTAGAAAAAATGATTAGATGCGGTATGAACCCCGAAGAATTCGAAACGTACCTTATGCTTCATAAATACGGCGCTCCGCCCCACGGCGGTTTAGGTCTTGGGCTAGAAAGACTTACCATGCACCTGTTGGGCTTTAAAAACGTAAGAGAAGCCACTATGTTCCCAAGGGATATTAACAGGGTTTCGCCTTAAAAACAAAAAAGCGTTTTACTGCAAATTATTTTAAGTATGCAAAAGGCTGACAAAAATGTCAGCCTTTTTTCTTTTTAAAGTTTTATAAAACGATTATTATTCTGCGTCGTCGGTTGCGATAAGGTTTATTTCTTCCGAAATATTTTCGTATAATATATCGCCCGTGCGCACGGGTGTTTTTGCGGTGATTGTATTTATTACGCCCATCACGTTAAAAATTTCCGACTTCTTTACCGAGCCGTCGGTTTTAACCGAAAGCATTTTTCCGTTGTCGCATTTTACCGTAGAAGTAACTACCCTTCTGGGGCAGGTCAATTCGTTTACGGCATAAGCCTTACCCCTTGGGCAAGTGTTTCCGAAAACGTCTGTTACTTTGTTTTCGGCGTCTAGCGTTACGGTAACCGTACACCCCATAGGACATTCAGTACAAGTAATGGCTTTTTGTGTCATTTTTATATCTCCACGCTTACGACGAGTTTGTCGGTTAATTTTTTAATATCGTCGTTTTTTAACATAACCGTTTGCATTTCGCCCGGCGTAACTACGGGCTTTTTAATTTCGCCTATAACCGCGTCGTTGCATTTAAGTGTAATTTTGCAGTTTCTGTATTCTCCGCTAACCCTAAAAAACAGTTTAACGTCGCCGTCGATATTTTTGTCTATCTTTTGCGGAACTACGTAACCAACCCTATCGCCCCTAACCACGTCTACGGCGTCTTTAGGTTTACTGCCGTTTTTAACGTATTCGCTTGCAAACCTTCCTGCTGTTTCCGATTCTTCGGAAACGAAGTCTACCAAATCGTGCACGTGCAAAACGTTACCGCAGGCAAATATTCCGTCGGTCATTGTTTCTCTGTTCTGATAAACGACGGCGCCTTTGGTAAACGGCGATAGTTGTATACCTGCGCCTTTTGTAAGTTCGTTTTCGGGAATTAACCCGACCGAAAACAAAACGGTGTCGCATTTAAAAGTTTTTTCGGTGCCGACAATAGGTTTTTTGTTTTCGTCTACCTGTGCGACTACGACTTCTTCTACCCTGTCTTTTCCGCGTATCTCGGTTATGGTATGGTTTAAATAAAGCGGAATACCGAAGTCGTCTAAACACTGTGCGATATTTCTTTTAAGCCCGCTAGAATAAGGCATAATTTCGCACACGGCGTGAACCTTGGCGCCTTCTAATGTCATACGCCTTGCCATTATAAGACCTATGTCGCCCGAACCCAAAATGACTACGTTTTTACCGGGAAGATACCCGTAAACGTTTACATACTTCTGAACTGTACCTGCAGAATAAATTCCGGCAGGGCGCGTACCCGCTATCCCCAACGCTCCGCGACTACGTTCTCTGCAACCCATTGCAAGGATAACCGCTTTCGCACGGACGGTAAAGACACCCTGTTCTTTGTTTATTGCGGTAACGACTTTATCGGGGGAAACTGACAAAACCGTCGTTCCCGTTAAAACATCTACGTTTCTGTCTTTGACAAAGGCGCGATACCGTCCGGCGTATTCGGGACCTGTTAAAGTTTGCTTAAAACGGTGCAAACCGAAACCGTTATGTATACATTGGTTTAATATTCCGCCCGAACGTTCTTCGCGCTCTATAACCAATATATCTTTCGTTCCGTTGTCGTAAGCGCCTACCGTAGCGCCCAAGCCTGCGGGACCACCGCCTACTACAACTATATCGTATTCGTTTTTCATTTTGTTCTTCCCCGTACAAGTTGTGAATTTTCTCCGCCTTTTTTAACTTGTTCAAAGGGGATATTTAAGTGTTTAGAAATAAGTTCGGCAACATGTATCTGACAAAAACCGCCCTGACACCTGCCCATACCGGCACGCGTTCTGCGTTTAACGGCGTCTACCGTTTTGGCAGGCGGATTTTGTGTTATTGCCTTTACTATTTCGCCTTCGGTAACCTGTTCGCAACGGCAAACTATTTTACCGTAAGCCGAATCTTGTTTTATTAAATTGTTTTTTTGTTCGTCGGTTAAACGCATAAAATTACAACACGAATTCCTTTTGCCGTTAAACCGCTCGTTCTTTTGTAACGTACAGCATTTAGAAACGAGTTCTTCTACAACGTACTTGGCTATTGCGGGTGCCGAAGTCAAACCGGGCGACTCTATACCTATGCAGTTAATAAAGTTTTCGGTTTTTTTGCTTTGCTCTATTACGAAATCGTGTCTGTCGGAATATGCCCTAACACCTGCAAACGAAGTGATTTGCTGAAAGAACGGAATACCGTTACACATTTTAGACGCCGTGTTTTTAATTTGCTCTAAACCGCTTGCGGTCGTATAAGTCAAACCGTCTTTAACTTCTTCGGAAGTAGGCCCCAGCAAAATGTTTCCGTCTACCGTCGGCGATACCAACACGCCCTTGCCCTTTTCGGTAGGCGCGCAAAACAAAGTACGATTTGCAAAACCGCCTGCTTCTCTGTCCAGCAATATGTATTCGCCCTTTCTTCCGTTAATTTTAACCGTATCGTCGCCGAAGATTTCCGACACCTTTTGTCCGCCGAGCCCTGCGCTGTTTATAACGATTTTACCCTGAACTTCGCGCCCGTCTTTTGCAACGACGGTAAACGTGCCGTCTTTTCGGGTTGCCGATACCACTTCGAACTCGGTAAACAGTTTTGCACCGTTATCCATAGCGTTGCCTATTTCGGCAATGGTCAGTTCGTACGGGCATATTATACCGCCCGTCTTTGCAAGCAGACCGCCGACGCACTCTTGACTAACGTTTTTTTCTAATTCTCTAACCTGATTTCCGTCTAAAATTTCCAGCCCCGTAACGCCGTTTATACTTCCCCTTTCTTTAAGAAGTTTAATCGTTTGTAACTCTTGCTCGGAAAAAGCCAAAACCAAAGAACCGTTTCTTTTGTACTTAACGCCTAGTTCGTTTGCATAAGATTCCATCATAACAGAACCTGCTACATTGAACTTTGCCTTTAAAGTATCGGGTAATGCGTCGAACCCTGCGTGAACTATTCCGCTGTTTGCCTTGCTTTGCCCCATACAAACGTCGTCTTGCTTTTCTAAAAGACAAACGTTTAATTTGTACTTGGTAAGTTCTCGCAATATTCCGCCACCTATAACTCCGCCACCGACAACAACTACGTCGAACATTGTTTATCCCCCGTTTACATTTGACATTTTTTTACGTTTATATTATACTATAAACAATCAAACAATCTGTTTTTGTCGGTTAATAAATCTTATTTTGCACTTATTTTGCAAAATAATCAGTTTATAAACCGTAAAATAATCAAAGTGAGCATTTTTATGGGCAATATCCACGAAAAACAAATTTTAGAATATGTTCAAAAAAATCAGTATGCCGAAGTAAATCAAATCGCAGAAGCGCTTTATTTAAGCGGAGCGACCGTCCGCCGTAAAATAATTTCGCTTTGCGAAAAGGGTTTGGTTACCCGTACGCATGGCGGTGTAAGAATTAACGACACAAACAATTTTTACCCGAGTTTTTCTTTCCGTGCGCACCAAAACAGTTTAGAAAAGAAAAAAATCGCCATACAAGGCATTAAACTTATAAAAAACGGCGACCTTGTTTTTATAGACGGTTCTACTTCGTGCTTTTTTATAGCCGACTACCTTAACCAGTTTACCGACATAAAGGTTGTTACCAACGGTATAGACACCCTTTCGGTTTTATCTAAAAACAAAGTCTGCGCCTACTCTACGGGCGGAGAAATTTCTTCGGCTAACCGTTCGGTTTTGGTAGGTCAAATCGCCCAAAACACATTTAGCAATATGCACGCCGACATAATGTTTTTTTCGGCGCAATCGGTAGACAGGTCGGGCGAAATATACGACGTTTTCGAACAAGAAAACTATTTACGAACGGCTATGATGAAACATTCTACGCTAAAAGTTTTTTTGTGCGACACCACTAAACTAGGCAAAACTTCGCCGTTTAGACTTTGCAATCTAGACGACATAGACTATATCGTTTGCGATAAACAAATTAAAGAATACTTCGAAAAAGACTACTCTAAAAAAATTATCACCCTAGAATAACGACCATGTTTTATGCAATATAAAAGGATAACAGAATTTTTCCGCTATCCTTTTTTTCGTTGTTTACATTATATGTAACACTATAATTTATTTTGTTAGTGAATAATTTGACTAATTCCACCATGCCGTGGACTCTCCCCACACCGTGGGTACGCCGTCTACATAATGCCAGTAGTTACCTTCTTCCGCCGGTTCGGTTGCACTATAATAATAGCGCGTAGCATTTGTTATTTTTTCGTTACCA
>CAYYYD010000010.1:6975-35555 GCA_964475885.1 uncultured Christensenella sp. | reverse complement strand
GTTTTGCCATCGGCAAAACTACGCCTTTATTGTACCTTGCTCGCTATGTTGCAACATTAGGCTTCCGCCTTTCCTTTGCTACCGCAAAGGCTTGCTTGTATTATACATAATTTAAATTACAAAGTCAATCGAAACGCTTTGTTTTGTAACGGCGTGCATATACTTTTTAACTACGCCTACGTGATATGCGTCTTGCTGATAATCGTTAAGCGCGTTCATATCGTCTAAAATCACGCTTAAATAGACGTCGTACGACCTAGCGGAATGTAAGCAGTCGATACCGACTTCTATCCCCCTTAGCGTAGGAACATTGCCTTGCATACTTAAAAGAATTTCTTTTGCCTTTTCGGGATTTTCGCCTTCGTTTAATTTGAAACATACTACGTGCTTAATCATTTTTTTCACCTTTAATCTATACCTAATCTTTTTAGCGACAATAAATAAAACAACATTGCCGACGAATAATAAGGCGACGCCGTAGACGGTTTGCCCGTAAACGGGTCTAATTCTTGGCAAAAAGGCATACCGTCGTTTAACGTAAGTGCGGTTACCCACTTTTCCATATTCGATTCTAAATAATCGGATAACCCGTAATCGTCCATCCACAAAAGCGTTCGTAACATAGTTAAGCCCTGTGAATAATAATTCCACGAATTGCCTTGCGCGTTTTTGCAAAACGCTTTATCTTTTACTGCCACGCTTGGATAAGGATATTCCGTACCGAAATATTCGGGAGAAGTAAAATACTTTTTAAACAGCCTTTTACCTTCTTCTTTATCTAAAAATTCAGACACGAACAACGTAGTTAAGCCTATCGTTTTTATTTTGCGTTTGTTTCCGTTTTTATCGACGTCGTAAAAGAAATCGTCTTGCTCGTCGTAACAATCTTGTATTATATGTTTTTTAAGCGTTTCGGCTTCTTTTTGATAATGCAGACTTTCTTGTTTAAGACCTAAACGCATAGCCATACGCGAAAGCGCTATTTTATTGCCGTAACAAACGGCGTTCATATCCGGCATTATAACGGGCAAAACGTCGCTGTCTTTGGGACGGTCGGACGCTTGGTCGGAAACGGAATACACGTACTTACCGAAATCCGATATGCGGTTACTGTTGTCGTGCCCCGTATCGAACCCGCAAAAAGTTTGCATTACACCGCGTTGGTCGGAATGGTTTTTTATAAGCCAGTCGTTCCATTTTTTTAAGCCGTTATAAATTTTAGAAAAAGATTTATAATCGTTTTGCCGTAGCGCTAACTCGCACACTTTGGCAAAAGGAACACACTCTTGTATATGCGAAAACATATTGTTTTTAAAACTCACGACGCTGGGCAATTGCCCGTTAGGACGCTGAAAATTAAAAAACAAATTAACATGATTCAACGATATTTCCGAACACGACGCGTCGTAGTTTACCCACGCAACGCCGTCGAAGGCGTGTTCTAGCCATACGCCGTTATACTCGTCGGAAATACGAAAAACCTTACCGCTTCCGTTATAAATTTCTACTAGATGCTTTTTATATATTCGGTCTAAGGCTTGGTCGCGCTTATACTTTGCCAAATCTTTTATGTTTTGCGATAACACTTTAACACCTGCTTAACGCTTAATTTAACGGAACCACCGCTTGGGCGTTTAAAGTAAGGTCGGCAAAATTCCTTTTTTTGTACTGCAAGAACCCTTCCGCACCTATCATAGAAGCGTTGTCGGTACAATACTTCTTTTCGGGAAGAACAAGTTTAATATCGTTTTTGCAAACGCTTTTAAGCGTTTCTCTTAAATAGCCGTTGGCACCCACACCGCCGGAAACGGTTACGGTGTTTATACCCGTTTGTTTGACCGCCTTTAACGTTTTTTCTATTAAAACATCTATTGCCGAATGTTGAAAACTGCAAGCGACGTCGGGCTTGTTTATTTCTATACCCTTTTCGGACTGGTTATGCACGTAATTTATGACCGCCGTTTTTAAACCGCTATACGAAAAATCGTATTCCCCGCCGTCGTAATTCTTTAACATTTTAGGAAGTTTTACCGAATTTGTCCCCTGACTAGCCAGACGTTCTACGTTAGGTCCGCCCGGATAGGGCAAGCCCAAAACCCTTGCGACCTTATCGAACGCTTCGCCTACGGCGTCGTCTTTGGTTTGACCTAAAACCTGTATGTCGTAATAATCGCGAACGACGGCTATCGCCGTATGACCGCCACTTGCCAATATAGATATAAAAGGCGGTTTAAGGTTTTTGTCCGCTATATACGAAGCGGATATATGCCCCCTTATATGACTTACGGGAACAAGCGGAACCCCTAGCGCATACGCAAGCGCTTTTGCGAAAGACGTTCCTACAAGCAATGCGCCCAAAAGCCCTGCGCCCTTGGTTACGGCTATTGCGTCTACGTCTTTTAAAGTTATGCCTGCGGTTTTTAACGCTTTTTCGGTTGCCGTTAAAATTGCCGTCGTGTGCATACGCGACGCTATTTCGGGAACGACACCGCCGTACCTTGCGTGTTCGGTTGCGGAACTTATTATTTCGTCGGCTAAAACTTCCCTGCCGTTTTTAACGACGGCAACCGCCGTTTCGTCGCAAGACGTTTCTATTGCAAGTATTAGGGGATTTTCTTTTAATTTTATCCCTTGTATCTTTTCTGAATAAGTCATCTCGTCTTTTTTAGGTAATCGTTGATAAACGGCTGAATGTTGCCGTTCATAACCGACTGAACGTCTGTAATTTCCATACCCGTTCTGTGGTCTTTTACTAGCGTATACGGGCAGAACACGTAACTACGAATTTGACTGCCCCACTCTATTTTTTTAATTTCGCCCTTAATGTCTTGGTCGCGTTCTAACCTTTCGGCTTCGCGCTTTTCTAAAAGTTTGCTTATAAGCATTCTCATTGCCATTTCGCGGTTTTGCGTTTGACTACGCTCGTTTTGGCAAGAAACGACTATGCCCGTAGGCAAGTGTGTTATTCTTATAGCCGAATCGGTTTTGTTTATGTGCTGACCGCCCGCACCGCTGGCGCGGTAGGTGTCTATTCTTATTTCTTCGGGATTGACTTTTATTTCTTCGTCGTCTTCTATTTCGGGCATTACTTCTACCGAAGCAAACGAAGTATGCCTTCTTTTGTTTGCGTCGAACGGAGAAATTCTTACCAATCTATGAACGCCCTTTTCGGCTTTTAAGTACCCGTACGCGCACTCTCCGTCTACCTTAAAAGAAACCGACTTGATACCCGCTTCGTCGCCGTCTAGCCTGTCTAGTTCTGTCAGCGTGTAATTGTTTTTTTCGGCGTAATACATATACATTCTGTAAAGCATTTCCGTCCAATCGCACGCTTCAGTTCCGCCTGCGCCCGAATGTAAGGTAAGTATGGCGTTAAGCCTGTCGTACTTACCGGAAAGGAGCGCCGAAAGACGCATTTCTTCTATGGTGTTTTCTATATTCTGCAAGTCTTTTTCTACCGACTCGCACATACTGTCGTCGTTTTCGGCTTCGCACAGGTCGACCAAATCTTGAGTATCTGACAAAATTCGGTCGGCTTTGTCGAATGCGGAAATTCTGTTTGTTAAAAAGGCTATATCTTTAGATATTTGCTGAGATTTTGCAAGGTCTAAAAATATTTCTGGCTTTTCGGAAAGTTCGGTTTTTTCTTTTAACTCTTTGCGTAAACCGTCTAAGTCAAAGAGAGTGTCCCGTCTCTGATAAGATACCTTTTAATTCTTTTATTTTTAATCTGTATTCTTCGGCTTTAACCATAATTCACCCTACTTACTCTGACCGCAACAGTTTTTGTATTTCTTTCCGCTTCCGCAAGGACAGGGGGCGTTTCTGCCTATCGATTGCTTTGCTTTTTTAGGCATGGGAGCGCTTCCGTCTTTATTGGTAGACAAATCCTTTTTGTCTTCTTTAACCATTGTGGGAACCTTTCTTAATTCGGCTTTAAGCAAAAGCGTTACCGTGTCGTCTCTAATAGACGCGGTAAGGTCTTCGAACATTTCGAAACCTTCTTTTTTGTATTCGTTTACGGGGTCTACGTTACCGTATCCGCGCAAAGATATACCCTTCTTTAACTGATCCATAGAGTCGATATGGTCTATCCACTTGGTGTCGATATTCTTTAAGAATACCATCTTTTCCACGTCTAAGAAATTAACGCCCTGCTCTTTGTACCTTTCGATTTTCTTTTCGTAAACGTCTATGGTTTCGGCGGTAAGTTTTTGCATAAAGTATTCGTAGTCCCAACTTTCTACCCTTTCTTTGGTTGCAAACTGCGTTTCTTTGGGAAGCAGTTTAAGTTCTATTGCGTTGTTTAACGCTTCTAAATCCCAAGTTTCGGGTTTGTTTTGGTTGTTTATAACCGAGTTTACCGTGTATTCTATAAATTCTGGAATGATATTTAAAATTTCGTTATGCACGTCTTGTGCCTTAATGACCTTCATACGTTCGGCATACATAACTTCGCGCTGTCTGTTCATAACGTCGTCGTACTCTAAGACGTGTTTTCTTATACCGAAGTTTCTGCCTTCTATTGCCCTTTGGGCGTTTTCTATGCTTCTGGAAAGCATTTTAGACTGCATAGGCTGATTTTCGTCTATGTTAAACATTTCGTATACTCTGGTCATTCTTTCTCCGCCGAAACGTTTTGCAAGGTCGTCTTCTAAGGAAATAAAGAACACCGAAGAACCGGGGTCGCCCTGTCGTCCGCTACGCCCCCTTAACTGGTTGTCTATACGCCTGGACTCGTGCCTTTCGGTACCCAGAATGTGTAGACCGCCCGCTTCGGAAACTTTGATTTTTTCTGCGTCGGTTTGCTCTTTTAGTTTTGCGTAAATATCCCTGTAACGTTCCCTTACAACCTTTACGTCTTCGGGAATATCCGAAACGAAAGAAGTGGCAAGTTCAATTACTTCTTCTGTAACGCCTTCTTCACGGAGTTTTCTTTTAGCCATAAACTCCGGATTACCGCCCAAAAGAATATCGGTACCACGGCCTGCCATATTGGTTGCTATGGTTACCGCACCAAGCCTGCCCGCCTGCGCAACTATATCTGCTTCGCGAGCGTGATTTTTTGCGTTTAGAACGTTATGTTTTATACCTTTTTTAATTAAAAGTTTGCTTATTTCTTCGGATTTTTCTACGGTTACCGTACCTACCAATATAGGCTGACCGTTTTTATGACGCTGTTCTATTTCTTCTATTATCGCGTTGTTTTTACCCTTTACCGTTTTGTAGATAATGTCGGGCATATCTTTTCTGATAACGGGTCTGTTGGTGGGAATTTCTAAAACATCTAGCCCGTAGATTGCGCGGAATTCTTCTTCTTCCGATTTGGCGGTACCCGTCATACCCGAAAGTTTTTTGTAAATTCTGAAATAATTTTGGAAGGTTATGGTAGCGTACGTTTTGTTTTCGTTTCTTACCTTTACACCTTCTTTGGCTTCTATCGCTTGGTGCAAGCCGTCCGAATAGCGCCTGCCTATCATTAAACGACCAGTAAACTCGTCTACTATAATAATTTCGCCGTCGTTTACGACATAATCGTTATCGCGCTTAAAAATGTAATTAGCCTTTAAAGCTTGCTGAATATGGTGCGAAAGACTTGCGTTTTCTATGTCCGAATAACTGTTAAGCCCGAAAAAGCTTTCTGCTTTTTTTGCGCCCGTTTCAGTTATCTGAACGCTTTTTTCTTTGATGTCTATAGTAAAGTCTTTGTCTAGTACCAAAGTTTTAACAAACCTGTTTGCCGATATATATCTTTCGCTGGACTCTTGACCTTTGCCCGATATGATAAGCGGAGTTCTTGCTTCGTCTATTAAAATAGAGTCTACTTCGTCGACGATGGCAAAGTTCAACGGACGCTGAACCATATCTTCTACACGGCTTTTAAGGTTGTCCCTTAAATAATCGAAGCCCATTTCGTTGTTGGTTCCGTAAGTTATGTCGGAAGCGTAGGCTTTTTTCTTGTCTTCGTCTTCCATACCCGAAACGGCAATGCCGACGGTCAATCCCAAAAACTTATAAACCTTACCCATCCACTCTGCGTCGCGCGTTGCCAGATAGTCGTTTACGGTAACGATATGAACGCCTTCGCCCTTTAATGCGTTAAGGTATGCCGGCAACGTTGCAACCAAAGTTTTACCTTCGCCGGTTTTCATTTCGGCAACTCTGCCCTGATGCAAACATATACCGCCTATTATTTGAACCTTATAGTGGCTCATTCCCAAAACGCGTTTAGACGCTTCCCTTACGACGGCATATGCGTCTACCAAAATATCGTCTAGCGTTTCGCCGTTAGCGAGCCTTGATTTTAAGACCTGCGTCTGATTACGAAGTTCTTCGTCCGAAAGCGCGTTATATTTACTTTCTAACGCCAAAACCTTGTCTGCCGTTGCGTCGATTTTTTTTAGGTTTCTTCTGTCTTCTCCGCCTAAAATGTATTTAAAAAGTCCCATACTCTCTCCTTTATTCTTAATAATCAATATCCGTCGGTCGGCGGAACGCTTGCAACCGTTAAAAGACTTACGGTTTTTGCGCCCGCGCCTTTTAACGCTTTTGCCAATACTTCTGCCGTAGCGCCCGTCGTAAACACGTCGTCTACTATTAAAACGTTTTTGTCTTTTACCGAACGTCTGTCGTGCACTCGAAAAACACCTTTTAAGTTTTTAAGCCTTTCTTCTCTGCCGAGTTTTAATTGCCTTTTCGTTTCTTTAACCTTAACCAAACAGTCTTTAACTTCTACGTTTACACGCTCGGACAAAGCCCTTGCCAAAAGTTCCGACTGATTGTATCCGCGTTTTCTTTCTGCCCTTTTGGTCATAGGAACGTATGTTATAAAGTCCGGACTAAAAAGATTTTTGTAATACATTACCGACATATAGTCGGCAAGCGGTTCGGCATAAAACTTTCTGCCCGAAAACTTTAAGCGGTGTATAAGCGCGGTTACCGGTTGTTCGTAAGAAAAAGACGAACGCGCAAAATCCAGATACCGCATATTCTGTTTACAAGTCGTGCAAACGGGCTGTGCCTGAATTGTTTTTCTTCCGCAACGAGCACAAATGTTTTTGTCGTTTAACGGCAACCTGTTTTTACACTCGTCGCAAAAATAAACTTTACCGAAAATTTCTTTTCCGCAAGCCAAACAACGCCATTCGTAACTGAAAAAGTATTTGGATATAAATGCTTTTATGCGTTTTATTATTTGCATTTAAGGTACTTTTTTAAGTCTTCGGCTTTGTCGGTCTGTTCCCAAGTAAGCCACGGCTTGCCGAAATGCCCGTACGACGCCGTCTGTTTGTATATAGGCGCGTTTAAATTGAGTTTTTGTATAATAGCCATAGGGCGCAAGTCGAATTCTTTTAAAACAATTTCGGCTATCTTTTCGTCGGAAAGTTTGCCTGTCCCGAAAGTGTTTATTTTTACCGAAACGGGTTTGCTTACGCCTATTGCGTAGGCTATTTGAATTTGACATACGTCGCTTAGTCCGGCAGACACTATGTTTTTACATACGTATCTTGCCATATACGTTGCCGAACGGTCGACCTTGGTTGCGTCTTTTCCGGAAAAACAACCGCCGCCGTGCGGACACGTTCCGCCGTAAGTATCTACTATTATTTTTCTGCCCGTAAGCCCGGAATCACCGTTAGGTCCGCCTATTTCAAACCTGCCCGTCGGGTTTATGTAATACTTGGTGTTTTGGTCTAAATATTCTTTGGGTAACACCTTGTCTATAACAAACTCTTTAAGGTCTTTTCTTAAACGTTCGGTAGAAACGGTAGCGTCGTGCTGAGAAGAAAGAACCACCGTGTCTATTCTTTTGGGTTTACCGTCTTCGTATTCTACGGTAACCTGACCTTTACCGTCGGGACGCAAGTATTTAAGTTCGCCCGACTTTCTTACCGCTTCTAGTTTTTGGCACATTTTATGCGAAAGCATTATGGGTAACGGCATAAGTTCTTCGGTTTCTCGACAAGCGTATCCGAACATTATACCTTGGTCGCCGGCACCTATTCTGTCGTATTCGTCTTGCCCCGAATACCCGTAAGAAGAGTCTACACCCATTGCGATGTCGGGACTTTGCCTGTGAAGTTTTAGCAATATTTTTACCTTGTCGGCAGAAAAGCCTATTCCCTTTTCGGTATAGCCGATTTCTTTTATGGTTTGCCTGGCGACCTTTTTTACATCGACTTTTGCGTTAGACGTTACTTCGCCCATAATAAGCAAAAAGTCGGTGGAAGCCGAGCACTCGCAAGCAACCCTAGACTTGGGGTCGCCCGATAAATATGCGTCTAAAACAGAGTCGGATATTAAATCGCAAACCTTGTCGGGATGCCCCGAAGTTACGCTTTCGCTGGTAAAAAAACTTTTCATACCCATTACACCTTTAATCTTACGTATTTAATCGATTTATTTTAGCATATAATTCATTGCTTTGTCAATTCTGTTTTAGCCCATAAACCCATTTATTTTGAATTTATAAAAAAACTCTTTTAAAAACCACCGTTTTCTTTTTGTTTTTTCGACAATTTTCGTCATTAACTTTGGCGTCAAAAAATTTTTTAACCCCCCTGTTTTTTGTTGACAACGCCGTTTATTTTTTCTATAATGAAAACTGTTGACTTTTGTGTCAATTATAGGTGAGAAATGAGTGAAAAGAAAAGTGATTTAACGCCAAAAGAAAAGCGACGCGAAAAAATAGTTTTGTCGGGGCTTAAAGTATTTTGCGAAAAGGGTTACGATTCGGCTACCATTGACGACATCGTTAAAAAAGCAAAATGCAGTCACGGGCTTTTTTACCATTATTTTAAAAGCAAAAAAGAAATTTTTGACGAAGTTTCGGTTTTGCGCGGTAAAAACACAAACGACTTTTTAGAAGAAGTGATTAAAACCGACTGCAATTACATAGAAAAATTAAAAAGGCTTACAGAGTACACCTTTTCTAACATTAAAAAAGACGAACTGTTTGCATATCGATATTACTTTTTCGTATCTACGGTCTTTACCAAAGCAGAATCGGGCGAACTTCCCGAAAAGCCTGATACCCCGCCCCACCTAAAATTGTACGACTTTTTTAAAGAAGGGATAATGTACGGGGATTTTACCGACAAATACGGGGCGACAGAGTGCGTAAGGCTATATAACTCTATCGTTCAGGGCGCTACGCTTTGCTTTATTCTTTGCCCTAAAGAATTTAAAAAGAACTTCACTTTTCCGTCGACACAATTTATTACAGACGTTTTTAAAAAAGGAGGAACAGTATGACAAAAACAACTAAAAACAAAAACGTTTCGGGGTTTATACCCGCAGTAAAAACACTGTCTAAATCTGTAAGAGAGTATAAAAAACCGTCTATTCTAACGCCGATATTCGTAGCGATAGAAGTTATTTTAGAGTGTTTTATCCCCTATGTTATGACGCTTTTGTTGGGCGCTATCGACTACATTACCGGCAACACGGCAAGCCCCAACGAAATTTCGGTTAAAATCGTAGGGTTTATATTCGGAAATTCCACGCCCGTACTTTTAACCACCATATTATGGTTCGGGCTGGCATTATTGCTTCTTGCGTTTATGTCGCTTGCCTGCGGGGCTTTATCGGGTAGATTTTGCGCCGTCGCTTCCAGCGGGTTTGCCAAAAACCTGAGAAAGGATATGTACTACACCATTCAGGATTTTTCTTTCTCTAACATAGACAAGTTTTCGTCGTCTAGTTTAATTACAAGGCTTACAACCGATGTAACCAACGTGGAAATGAGTTATATGATGATTATACGAACGGCCATAAGGGCGCCGTTTATGATGATATTTTCTATGGTTATGGCATTTTCAATCAATACCAAAATGGCGCTTATATTTTTATGCACCACGCCGATTTTGGCTGTCGGGCTTATTCTTATAATGACCAAAGCCGTCCCCTTCTTTAACAGAATATTTAGAAAGTACGACAAAATGAACGAATCGGTAGAAGAAAATTTAAGGGGTATGCGCGTAGTAAAATCTTACGTAAGAGAAGACTTCGAAATTCAGAAGTTCGAAACGGCTTCTAAAAGCGTTAAAGACGACTTTACCAAAGCCGAAAAACTTATCGCGCTTAACTCTCCCCTAATGAACTTTTGCGTTTATACGGGGCTTATAGCCATTTACATTGTAGGCGCGTTTATGATAATCGATTCTAAAGAATCGTTACTTAAAATTACCGAACTGCAAAGTTTTATGACGTACTCTTTCCAGATACTTATGTCTCTTATGATGCTTTCTATGATAATGGTGCAAGTTATAATGAGTACGGCAAGCACGAAAAGAATTGCAGAAGTCTTAAACGAAAAACCTTCTATCGTCTCGCCCGAAAACGCTTTAACGCAAGTTAAAGACGGCAGTATACAGTTTAAAAACGTTAGTTTTAAGTATTCGGAAAAAGCCGACAAATATGCGCTTTCGGACATTAACCTAGAAATTAAAAGCGGTGAAACGATAGGTATTATAGGCGGTACGGGTTCTAGCAAAACTTCTTTGGTACAACTTATACCCCGTTTGTACGACGCTAACCGCGGTAGCGTTTCGGTAGGCGGTGAAGACGTAAAAAACTACGACCTGGACGCACTTAGAAATTCGGTTGCAATGGTTTTACAAAAGAACGTACTTTTTTCGGGTTCTGTAAAAGAAAATATGCAATGGGGCAACCCCGACGCGACAGACGAAGAAATTACGCACGCGTTAAAGCTTGCGCAAATCGATTCTATGCCACTTGACAAACATATAGAACAAGGCGGTGTAAACGTTTCCGGCGGACAGAAACAGCGTTTGTGCATAGCGAGAGCCTTACTTAAAAAACCTAAAATTCTTATTTTAGACGACTCTACCAGCGCCGTAGACACAAAGACCGACGCGCTTATAAGAAAAGCGTTTAAAGAGTATATTCCCGAAACGACAAAGATAATTATAGCGCAACGCATCGCATCGGTAGAAGAAGCGGACAAAATTTTAATTATGGACCACGGAACGATTACGGCAATCGGAAACCACGACACCTTGATTAAAGAAAACGAAATTTACCGCGAACTTTATTTTTCGCAAAACAACGCAAATAATGACAAAGGAGGTAACGACTAATGGCTAGAATGATGTCTATGCAACGTGGCGGAGCAAAACACGACGCATCTCGTCCCAAAGCTAAAAAAGGCACGTTGAAACGTGTTTTGGATATGCTGTTTTTAAATAACAAAAAATATATGGGAATAGTCTTTTTGTGTATTACTATAAGTGCAATAACAAGCGTGGCTTCTTCGGTTTTTCTTAAACAACTTTTGGTACTTTTAAAAACGGGTATAAACGACGGAATAGACGCCGTAATCGGCGGGCTCGTTACCCTGTTCGTTATAATGGGAGCGGTTTATTTAAGTTCTATTTTATGTAACTTTATTTACACGCGCACAATGGCAAAAGTTACGCAAGACTTTTTGCACCAAGTAAGAACGGGCGTATTTAACAAAATGCAGACGCTTCCCATAAAATACTTCGATACGCATTTGACGGGCGACATTATGAGTTCTTATACAAACGATACAGACGCCATTCGTCAGTTGGTTTCGCAAAGCATACCCAACCTTTTTTCGGCGTCGATAAGCGTAGTAACCCTGCTTGTAATAATGTTTACTTCTAGTATCTGGCTTTCGTTGGTAGTGCTTTTGGGCGTGGTATTTATGTTTATCATAACCAAAACGGTTGGCGGAAACAGTGCAAAGTTCTTTATTAAGCAACAGTCGTCGTTGGGTGCGGAAGAAGGCTTTATACAAGAAATGATTCAAGGTCAAAAGGTCGTAAAGGTCTTCTGCCACGAATCGCAAAGCAAACTGGACTTTGACAAAAGAAACGACCAACTGTGCAAAGACGCCACAAGCGCGCACTCGTTTGCAAATATTTTAATGCCTATTATGGGCAATATCGGTAACATATTGTACGTTTTAATTGCTTTTATCGGCGGAGTTTTGGTTGCGCTTAACGTTAAAAACGTTACGATTTTGGGCAAAGTCGAAGACTCGGCGACCTTCCTTTTAACCATAATATCTTTCTTGCCTATCAGCAAACAGTTTACAAGCAACATAAGTCAGTCTTCCCAACAAATCAACTCTGTCGTAATGGGGCTTGCAGGTGCTTCTAGGTTATTCGAACTTATGGACGAACAGCCCGAAGACGACAACGGCTACGTTACTTTGGTAAACTGCACGATTGATAAAGACGGCACGATACACGAAACGGACAAACGCACGGGATTATGGGCGTGGAAACATCCGCACAAAGCCGACGGCACCGTTACCTACACACAGTTAAAAGGCGACATTCAAATGTTCGACGTAGACTTCGGTTACGTTCCCGAAAAAATCGTATTGCACGATGTAAGCCTGTACGCACACCCCGGTCAGAAGGTTGCGTTCGTAGGCGCTACGGGTGCGGGAAAAACCACCATAACAAACCTTATAAACCGCTTTTACGATATTGCCGACGGCAAAATAAGGTACGACGGTATAAACATAAACAAAATTAAAAAGAGCGATTTAAGGCGTTCGTTAGGAATTGTTTTACAAGACACCAACCTGTTTACGGGAACGGTTATGGAAAACATTCGTTACGGCAGACTTGACGCGACCGACGAAGAATGTATAGAAGCGGCTAAACTTTCTTATGCGCACGACTTTATAACAAGGCTTCCCGACGGATATAATACTATGCTTACGGCCGACGGCGCAAACCTTTCGCAAGGACAAAGACAGTTGCTTTCTATAGCCCGTGCGGCGGTAAAAGACGCGCCCGTTATGATTATGGACGAAGCGACTTCTTCGATAGACACCAGAACGGAAGCGCTAGTTCAAAAAGGAACGGACAGACTTATGGAAGGCAGAACGGTGTTCGTTATTGCGCACAGACTTTCTACCGTACAGAATTCTGACGTAATTATGGTTTTGGAAAACGGCAGAATTATAGAACGCGGTTCGCACGAAGAACTTATAGAAAAGCAAGGCAAGTATTATCAACTGTACAAGGGAGCGTTCGAACTTGAATAGTACGCCGTGTAACCTTTGCCCTAACAAATGCAATGTAGACCGAACGAGTTATGTCGGCGCTTGCGGTGTTAAAGATAAAATTAAAATAGCAAAGTATTACCTTCACCCCTACGAAGAACCGTTTATTTCGGGAAAGAACGGTTCGGGAACGATATTCTTTACAGGGTGTTCGCTTAAATGCGCTTTTTGTCAGAACTACGAACTGTCAAGAAACCTTAGGGGTAAAGAAATTTCTACACGACAACTTGCGGATATTTTTAAGCGACTCGAACAATCGGGGGCGCACAATATAAATTTGGTTACGCCGACACAGTTTTCGGATAAAATAATACAAGCGTTAAAAATTTATAAGCCGAATATTCCCGTAGTATACAACACGCACGGATACGAAAACACCGAAGTTCTTACCGAACTTGATAATTACGTAGACATTTACCTGCCCGACTTAAAGTTTTGTTCGGAAAAAGTTTCTTTACGGTATACCGGAAAAAGCGACTACTTTAAATATGCAAGCAAAACGATAGAGTTTTGCAGTAGAAAAAAACTTGTCTTTTCCGACGACGGGCTACTTAAAAGCGGAACGGTGGTAAGGCATTTGGTTTTACCGCAAAACGTAGAAGACAGCAAAAGAATTTTAGATTTTCTTGCCGACTTTAAAAACGATGTTTACGTTAATATTATGAGCCAATATACCCCGTTCGGAAAGATAGACGCTTTTCCCGAACTTAACAGACGAATAACGCAAAGAGAATACGATACCGTTATAGACTACGCCCTTTCGCTTGGGTTTACCAACCTGCTGTACCAAAAGTTGCAAAGCGCAAAAACCGACTATATACCCGAGTGGGATTATTAAAGGAAAAAAGTACAATGTATAATTTTTTTACCGACCAAAAGCCGATTTCGGGGCTTTACACCGTTTACGGAAACGATTTTAATCACATTAAAAACGTTTTGCGTATGAAAGAAAAAGACTTGCTTTTGATAAGCGACGGAACACAAAGCAATTTATGTGAAATAGAAAGTTTCGGCGACGAGTTCGTTAGGGTAAAAATCGTAGAAGAAAACTATAACCGAACCAATCTGCCCATAGATATTTATTTGTTTCAGGGGCTTCCTAAAAGCGACAAAATGGAACTTATTATTCAAAAGGCGGTAGAACTTGGCGTGCACACTATTATTCCTGTTCAAATGAAAAGGTGCGTAGCAAAACTTGACAAGCCCGACGCAAAAACAAAACGTTGGCAAGCCATTTCCGAAAGCGCGGGAAAGCAAAGCAAACGAAACTTTATTCCGCAGGTTTTAGACGCGGTAGACTTTAAAAAAGCGACCGAAGAAATAAGTCGGTTGGATTTGGCGCTTGTCCCCTACGAAAACGAAAACGGAATAGAGTCTACGGTAAATGCCCTAAAAAAACTTAAAGCAGGAATGAAAGTAGGTTTGTTTATCGGACCCGAAGGCGGATTCGACCAAGCGGAAATTTCTTTACTTAAAGAACACGGCGCGAATACGATTTCGTTGGGCAAAAGAATTTTGCGAACGGAAACGGCAACGCTTACCGCACTTTCTATGCTTATGCTGTACTCGGAAATAAAACTTTAATTTTTTACTTATACAAAAAACCCAAAGGCGGTTGCCTTTGGGTTTTTCTGTTTTTTAATTTCGTTAGCCGTTATACACTATATAAGTTTCGTATTTGGCGGTCGTGTCGTTATAGCCGTGCAAAACGGTATAACCGTTATTGTCGGTGATTTCCGAAATCTTTGCGACGGTAGTTAAAAGAACTTCTAACTTTTCGTTATAAACGGAAACCATACCCGTCGTGACATTTTTTATTACAATTAAGTTACCGTAACTGCCCGTAATTGTCGCAGAGCCGAAGTCAGTAATATGCTTATACTGTCCGTCGGTAAACAGATAATATTTAAGCGTACCGTCTACCGTTTTGGTAAAGATAAACGAATTGTATAAATATGCGTCTTCGTATAAATCGTAGTCTTTGCAACTTGCGACTTCGTTTAAGTTATAATCGTAGATACTACCGTTTATAATAACGTATTTAAGACAAACGTCGGTTGCGCCCGTAATATCGCCGAGAGTGTTGCCCTTTTCGTCTAGAAGCAACGTTTGACCTATAACGTTTTGCACTACATACCTGTTATTCGTAAAAGGCATAGGCAAATTTAACGTGTAGTAACCGAACATTTCTTCGGGTGCCGGCTGACCTACGAACATATTGTCGAAACGGTCGGATATTTTTGCCGAATTGTCTAGGCTTACGACCTTTAAGTTTTCGTCTAACTGCTTATCTGTTATTTCCGATATAATTGCGCAGTTGTTTACGGAATCGCTTATGTAATCGTACTCTAACAATAAGGGTGACTCTTTGTAAAGCGTGTTTCTGGACGCTACCGCGTAGACCAGATATTTTAGGTCGACGTCTTTTGTTTTGCCGTTTTCTACGTTTATTATTTTGCTTATTAAATTAACGGGAATAAAACTTGCGACAAACGAATAGTCGTCTTCTAATAAACTTTCGGTAACCAAATACTGAACCAAAATATTTCCGTTGTCTAATATAGCGTAGTTTATTTCGGTGGCGTACGTCGGGAAGGTATAGTATCCGCTAAGGTTTAAGTTTAAATCGAAAGTTTGTATGCTTAAAGTTTCGTCGTCTTGTATATAATAGTAGTTCTTTCCGTTTTTAGCGGTAAACGACGGAACGACACTGCCGTCGGTAAACGTTGCTACCAACTGATACGCGCCTTTGTTTTGCCTGTAAAACTCGTTGCCGATTTTTAACAAGTCTAAATTAAACTCGGGATACGCACCTATAACATCTAGCGACTTTTCCGACTGAACTTCTTTTATTTTTGTTCCGTCAGAGTTATAAACGCCTAGTTTATACTGCGTTTTACCGTTACCGTCCATCCAAGAAGAATTGATTGCGAAAACATATTCTTCTTCGTTAGACACAAAACCGATTGTAACGTTGTCGGTAAGGTTACGAGTTTCGGTATGTATTACCCTTTTTGCGATGTAGTTATAAAAAGTCCAAGTGCTTTGCGTTGCGTTAGAACTTTTATAAACTATAACATCGTCGTGCGATTGTACGATTTGGTCTTCGTACGAAAGTTTATCTGCTTTGTTTACTATTTTTAATGCGTCGGTTTCTTTTGCGATTTTATCTATGTCGTAAAAACTTGAAATCTTTATTCCGCCACAACCGGCAAAAGTACCGATTATCAAAGCGAACGCCAGCATAACAGACAAAATTTTTACTCTTTTCATAAAATGCTCCTTTTTTTTGATTATATCACGTTTATTTACGTTTTGCAACGTTAAACCCGAAAAAACTATTAAAGGTAAGCGTTTGCTTACCTTTATCTTTTGTTTACAGTTTTTGAACCTTTATAACCTTTAAACCCTTTTTTACCTTTCTTGCACGCTTTTCGGGAACCCTTTCGTCTAGTTTGAATATTTTGTTTTTAAACTTAAACAAGGTAATCAAAACAAGCAACAAGGCTATTGCACTTACTATTAGTATGATTGCCGTATTAGAAAGTGTGATAAGTTTTACCCTGTTCCACATAGCGTTTATTCTGGCTAAGTCTTCCGAACCGAAGTTATCCATTACGGCGCACCTGTTTATGGTTTCTTCGTCAAAGTATTGGGCATACAGTTGTCTGCCCGACTCGGAAGTTTTTACAATATACTTGCCTTCGGTATCGGTCGGGTCAAAAAAGTATTTTAAATCTACGCTCTCGGTACCGTCTTCGTCGCCGTACCAATCTATTACGTTTTGAAAAACCAAGTCGCCCGCTATTACGCTTGTATACCCTATGTACGACATATTGGCAACGGCGCTTTCGGGTTTAGATATATAATTTAAAAACTCTACGCAGTCTTTTTCTTTTTGAGCGTCCGTGCTTTTGCTCATAACATAACCGTCGAACCACACATTAGAACCTTCTTCCGGAACGACGTACCCTAACGTTACGTCTACTTCGTCGGCTTCGTTCATAGAATACACTGCATCTCCGCTCCACGCAAAGTTTACGTCTATTTTGCCCGTAATCATATCGGTTTTACCGCTGTCCACTTCGAAACCGTACAGGTTTTGCCTAACTTCTTGTAAAAAATTTTCTACCTTTTCTATGGTTTCGTCGTCGCGCCTGTTAAAAATTTCGGTTAGTTTTTTATTGTATTCTTTGGTAGTGGTGTCGTACGTTTGTTTAAGACTTTCTAACTCGTCTTTATAAACGGCGCCTACCGACATTATGTATGTGTCTCGAATACTGTCTTTTATGGTAACCTTGTTTTTTAATTTGGCGTCGCTAATTACCGACCAATAGTTTAAGTCTTCTGCCGAATACTTTTCGGTGTTATACACAAAGCCCATAGTACCCCACATATAACCGCAGGCGTAGGTCTTACCTTCGGAAGTGTAAAAACCCAAACTGTCGAACATACCGTCTATGTAAGGCGAAACGTTTTCTTTGTAAACCTGTGGCATATTGAAAGGCTTTATAAGGTCTTCCGATTGCATTTTTAAAATCATATACTCCGACAAACACAACAAATTGCAAGAGTCGGGCGCTTTTGTAAGTTCGTTATACATTTCTTCGTTGCCGGCAAAGGTATAGTAGTTTACGGTTATACCCGTTTGTTGTTTAAACGTGTCAAGCAAACTTTCGTCTATGTAGTCTTCGCAAGAAAAAACGTCTATTTCCCTGTTTTCGGCTTTTACCGTTTTAACCGAGAAAGCGTTAAAAAGCAAGCCCGATAAAACGACGAGAACAAGAACGACCGAAAAAAGTCTGTTTTTTAAATTAAACGCTGTTTTCATTTCCTTATCTCCTTAGCCTTTTTGTTCGCCCTTAGATTTATTATAATTACTACGGTTACGGTAACAAGAAAAATAATGGAAGTAAGCGCCCTGTACACGGGTACCTTTTCGCTTGCCTTTTCGGTCGTCAGCGCAATAGCCTTGTATACCGCCGTGCTTATCGTATCGTAGCCCAACGGAGAAAGCGTTGCGGTTATAATGTAATCGTCTAGCGAAAGGGTTACGGCAAGCATAAATCCCGTAAACACGCCCGGCAATATTTCGGGTAAAACCACCTTAAACAAAGCCTGCATAGGCGTTGCGCCTAGGTCTAAAGACGCTTCGTATAAAGAAGAATCCATCTGCTTTAATTTGGGCATAACCGACAAAACCACAAAAGGCGCGCACAACAACACGTGCCCTATATACAAACCCAAAATAGAACGGTGGTCTATGTTTAATATCATAAACAACATTACCAGAGCGCAAGCGGTAACGACTTCGGAATTGACTACCGGAATTTGCGACATACCCTTAACGAGTTTGCCAGCCTTACCCTTGCTGTAAAAAATTCCTATTGCGCCCAGCGTACCTAAAACGGTACCTATTACGGCGGAAACGACGGCAAGAACCACCGTGTTTATTACCACGTCTTTAACTTCGCCCAGCATAGAATACCACTTAAACGAAAAGGCTTCCCACACACCTATATGCTTACCGCTGTTAAAACTGTATAAAATAAGTATAAAAATAGGTATGTAAATAAATGCAAGAACCAAAAACACGTATCCGCGAGAAAAGAATTTTTTCATTATAAATTCGTCCCCCTTACGTTTTCGTTTTTAAATCCGCCCGTCAAAAGCATTGTAATAAACATAATAACAAGCATTACCAAAGAAATGGTCGCACCACCGTTTACGTTTGTAAGCGTTCCGTTTTCGCCTAGGAAACACCAAGCGATAAGTTTGCCGATAACCGAAAACCCTTCGCTTCCGCTAAACGTATCGGTTACCACATAGCAACTCATAACGGGCAAAAACACCATCATCGCTCCGCTGATTATACCTGCCGTAGACATAGGAAGGGTTACCGATGTAAATACTTTAAGTTTGTTTGCGCCTAGATCCAAAGCCGCTTCTTCTAAACTTTTATCCATCTTTATTAAAGTGGAATAAATCGGCATTATCATAAACGGTAAAAAGTCGTATACGAGCCCTATAATATTTGCTACATTGCCGAGCGGAATTCCTATTAGGGTAAGCAGTTCTTTCATTGCCATTGCCCTTAATACAAAGTTTATCCACATAGGCGTTATAAACAAAAGCAAAAGAATAAACGCTATTTTTTGGTTCATTTTAGATAAGACATACGCCACGGGGTATGCTATTAAAATGCAAATCGCCGTAACGATAACGCTTACCAAAACGCTTATTAAAAGCGTGCTTATTTTTGTTGTATTGGTAAAAAATTCCGCAAAGTTATAAAGCGAAAAACTGCCGTTAGAGTCGGTAAACGCATAGTATACCACCACGAACAACGGTAAAACCACAAACATAAAAATAAACAACGCATACGGAATACACAACTGTTTTCTAGAAAAAGGTATAAACGACTTTGCCGATTTCTTTTGCGGTTTGTATTCTGTTTTCCCTGTTATCTTGGTTTGGGAAGTCATCTTTTGGTCTCCTGTTTTAAGGTGAGTTTAATTTTTTCCGGCTTGATTATTACGGAAACACGGTCGTTTTCGTTCCACGCGTCTTCGGTATCGAACACATAATCTTCTTCGTTTTCGTCGGTGCGGACTATCAACTGGTAGTGGTCGCCCTTGTAGATAATAGATATAATGTTGCCCGTCGCACCGCCGACGTCTTGGTCGTCGGAAATTTCTATGTCTTTTAAGCCGACTTCTACGTTTACGTCTACGTCGGTTAAATCTAGTTTATCGCCGTCGGCAGTAATAAGAAAGCCTTCTTCGTCTAAGAAAGAATCGGGGTACAGTTTGGTAACGTCACACTCGAACTCCCCGTCGCCGAAACATACGGTGTTTCTTTTGGTAATATATCCGTCGTACTTATTGGTAGAAAACTCTTTTTCCATCAGGTGTATGGCGTCGGGTTTTATGTAAACGCTGACCGATTCGCCGACCTTTCTTTCTACCGTGTCTTGTATAACCACTTCGGATTTTCCAACTTTCATTACCATTTCGTAATGAACGCCCTTAAAAATCGAACTGATTATTTTGCCGTTTACCTGACCTTGCCCTTCGTCCATTAAAGTAACGTCTTCCGGACGAACTACCACGTCGACTTTTTCGTTCTTTTCGAAACTGTCTACGCAATCGAAATTGTAACCTATAAACCTAACCTTTTTGTCGCCCGTTACCGTTCCGCTGAAAATATTGCTTTCGCCTATAAAGTCGGCAACGAAAGAATTTTTAGGTTCGTTGTATATGTCCGTCGGAGTGCCGATTTGCTGAATTATGCCGTCTTTCATTACGACGATTGTGTCGCTCATGGTAAGCGCTTCTTCTTGGTCGTGCGTTACGTAAATAAATGTTATGCCCAATTTCCTGTGCATTTCTTTAAGTTCTAACTGCATATCTTTGCGCATTTTAAGGTCTAAAGCGCCTAGCGGTTCGTCTAGCAATAAAATTTCCGGTTCGTTTACAAGCGCGCGTGCGATGGCAACCCTTTGTTGCTGTCCGCCCGAAAGCGTGGAAATACTGCGTTTTTCAAAGCCTTCTAGGTCGACCATTTTAAGTACGCGTTCTACCGATTCTGCAATTTCTTTTTTACTGATTTTTTCTATTTTATCGAAAGTTTTGCCCGTTTCGTCTTGATAGGTTACTTTCATTTTTTTAAGTTTTAACCCGAACGCAATATTGTTGTAAACGTTAAGGTGCGGAAAAAGTGCATAGCGTTGGAACACCGTGTTTACGGGGCGTTTGTTTGGGGGGAGTTCGGTAATATCTTTCCCGTTTAACAAAATCTTTCCCGAAGTGGGTTTATCGAAACCCGCAATCATTCTTAGCGTTGTGGTTTTTCCGCAACCGCTGGGTCCCAAAAAGGTTATAAATTCGCCTTTCTTTACATAAAGGTTCATTTTGTCGACCGCAACCATACCGTCTTCGAATTGTCTGGTAATGTCGACAAGTTCGATAATCTTTTCGCTGTTTTTTAAGTTTGCCATTTCTTTTTCCTCTGTTAGGTGTTTTAAAATAAAAAAAGCAAGTTAAACTTAACTTGCAAAATTACGGCTAAAAGTACCCTTACACGTAGGGTTTGTTAGCGTATTATGGTAACGAGAGTCTATATAGCAATAAACTTTTACTACTCTTTATTGACCGTTTCACAAGTCTGCGCCTAAACTTAGCGCATTTTCGGTTATAAAGTAACCAACTTATAAAATTTGAGCTTTTAACTCAATCAATAACGCGGTTGCCCGCTATTCGGCAGTCGACCCGGCTGTCCGTATGGCCTTTCCCCTTTCGGGTGGTCGGTTATATAGCTTGGAAAGACTCTTTTACCATAGATTCGTTCCGATTATTATATTAAATTATTTTTATTATATTGTCAATTATTTTTTATAACTTTATCAAAAAATATAGTTACGACTTGCTTATTTACCGCACCCTTTACCAATCTTCTTTTATAGAAGTTTTAATATCGTCGTAATACTCGAAATAGCGTTCTCTGTCGGTACTTTTTCTGTCGTTTAGCCATTCTTCGGGACAGACAGCGTCTTCTTCGTATTTATCGGCTTCTTTCATATAGTCGTATTGCGTTTTAACTTCTTTTGACATTTATCTTTACCCTTACACTTTAAACAATTACAGTTGTCGCCACGTATAGTTTTAACCGTAAAAACCGTTGCAAACGTTATTATTATAACAAATAATATAAAAAAGAGCAAGCCGTCGAACAGTTGTACAAGTATTCCCGTTAAATTTATTATCAATGCAACTAAGTAAGCCGACGCCGTTTGAAACACAAGCATAAACGCCGTCTGCTTTTTGCTGTTTAATTGCTTATACGCCGTTGTTATGCTTGCTATACACGGTGGCGAAAGAAGTATAAAAACCATAAACGCGTACGCCGAATAGCCGTTATAAAACAGCGAACTTACGTCGGTCGCAAGAAAAGTCAAACTTTCTATTACCGCTTCTTTCGCCATTATACTGCTTATAACCGCCACGCCCGACTGCCAATTTCCGAACCCCAAAGGTACGAAAAGATATTTTATTAAATTGCCTAAGTAAAACAAAAAACTTGTTTGGGCGTTTCCGTACGTATATCCGCTAAACCCGAAGTTGTTTAGCAACCACAAAACGACCGAAACGGAAAAAATTACCGTACCCGTTTTTACAGTAAAATCTTTTACCTTTTCCCACAATACCCACAAAACGTTTTTAACAACGGGAAGCCGTAGCGTAGGAATTTCCATTACGAACAGCCCCCTGTCCTTAGAAAAAGTTTTTAATCTTTTTAAAACGTTTCCGAACACTACGACGCAAGCCATACCCAAAAAATACATAGACGTCGCCACAAAAACGCTACCGTTAAACAGCAACCCCGAAAACCAGCCGAAAACGGCGGTTTTGGCACCGCAAGGTATAAACGGCGACAAGAATACGGTCATTCTTCTTTCGGCACTGCTTTCTATCGTTTTGGTCGCCATAAGACCTGTGGCGGTACAGCCCGAGCACAGCATCATCGGAATAAAAGATTTTCCGCTTAATCCGAAACCCGAAAAAAGTTTGTCGGTTATAAACGCCACTCTCGAAGCGTATCCGCTTTCTTCTATAACGGTAAGCAATAAAAACAAAACTAAAACTTGCGGAAGAAAAGACATAACCGTTCCGAAACCGCCTAAAACGGCGTCTGCCAAAAGACTTATCAGCCATTCTTTTGCGCCTAGTTTTGTAAGCGAATTTCGGGTATTGTTAGAAAAAGTTTCAAAAAATTCTTTGACGTAAACGCTTAAAATTCCGCCCACCTTAATAGACAAAAAATAAACAAGCGCGATTACGCACACGAAAATAGGAACGGAAAGATACCTGTTTAACAATACACAATCGACTTTTTTGGTTATTCTTTGCGCTAACGTGGGTTTTAAGGTCGTAAGATTTTTTACGTTTTTTTCTATAAAAGAGTAGGCTTGTTCGGGCGGTTTGTTTATTTTAGCGTCGGTCGTTAGCGCTAGGTCTATCATTTGGTCTAGATTAACGTTTTTTAATCCCGACACTAAAACGACGGGGACGCCGAACATTTCTTTTAGTAACGAAGAATTAAAATCTATGCCGTTCTTTTTTAATTCGTCTGCAAAATTTACGGCGATTACGACAGGAATATCTAACTTATACAACGCACAAGTCAAAAACAGGTTGCGCTGAATATTGGTTGCGTCGACCACGTTTATTATACAATCGGGTTTTTCCGTTTGCAGGTATTGTATAACCGCCCTTTCGTCGCCCGACCTAGGCGTAAGCGAATACAAACCCGGTAAATCGGTTATGATAACTTTGTCGTTCTTTTTGTAAACGCCCTGTTTCTTTTCGGTGGTTACACCCGCCCAATTACCGACCTTTTGATACGTACCCGTAAGGTTATTGAATATTGTGGTTTTACCGCAGTTGGGGTTGCCGATTAAACAAATTCTTTTCATACACGTTTTACCTTAATATGCCTTGCGTCGGACAACCTGATACAGACTTCGTACCCCCTGATTTTTATTATTACGGGGTCGTTAAAAGGCGAAAAACGTACTACGGTTACGGGCGTCCCTTTTATAAAGCCTAGTTCTTTTAATCTTTCTATACCGTATAAGTTTTCGTCTAAGTCTGTAATTACGGCACTCTCGCCACGTTTAAGGTCTTTTATCGTCATACTTTAATTTATTCGGCAAGTCGATTTTTAAGAATAAAAAATTCTGTAAAACAAAATCGTTGAAAAATAAAAAAATGCCGTTTTACGGCATTTAATTAAACCCTTGGGGTAAAATCGGATACGCATACGGCGTTTAAAACGACCTGTTCGTTATCGCCGAAAATTTCCGAAGTGAATTTTGTGCTGGGGGTTATAGCGTATTTCGTTCCGTCCGACGAAACGTACTCCCACCGAGAAAACTCGTATTCGGTATCGCCTATCGGCACGGCGGAAGTCAGGTCGGAAATTCTTCCGTCACGAACAACGCTTATGGTATTTACTTCCGAAGAAGTCCTTTTTTTGTAAGTGCACGGAATAACGTAATCTAAATTCAGCGTAACCGTATATACGAACTTAGGGCTTTCGGGTACTTCTACGTCGGGAATATCGGAATCCCCACAGCCACAGACAAAAGGAAAAAGCATAATAAAAACACTTGTAATAACTAAAACAAATTTTTTCATACAATTCTTCTCCTTTTATCGTTTAATATAAATCAGTTTTTAAAATTATCCCCCGTCGAAAGTACGGGGGATACAAAAATTAGTCTACAAGTTCGATAATAACGACTTCTGCGGCGTCGCCTTTACGGGGTCCGAGATTATAAATTCTCGTGTATCCGCCACCCTGACCTTTTTCTTCTTTACGAGTAGCATACTTGGGTGCGTATTCGTCGAAGATTTTTTCTATCAAAGGATATTTAACGTCTGCCGTTCTCTTTTTAAAATCTGCCTTGCTTTCTTTAAAACCCTTAACTTCTTGAAGGTCGTTGACCAAAGTCATAATTTTTCTTCTTGCGTTAAGTTTTTTAGTGCCGTCTTTAATAAGAGTTTTAGTTGTTTCTTTACCCTTAGCGTCAACGACTTTTACTTCTGTTTCGATAGTATCTGCATAGGTATTTACCGCAAGAGTAATAATCTTAGATACGTAAGATGCTACTTCTTTTGCTCTCGCTTCGGTCGTTTGAATTTTTCCGTACCATAAAAGTGCAGATGCCTGATTTTTTAAAAGTGCCAATCTCTGCGTTGCTGTAACGCCTAATTTTCTTGCCATTGTTTAGTCCTCCTTGTCCTTCAAACTTAAACCGTATCCCTCTAACTTTAAGATAACTTCGTCGAGAGATTTCTTACCTAAGTTGCGGACTTTAAGCATATCGTCTTCGGTTTTTTCTATTAAATCTTTAACAGTATGAATATTTGCTCTCTTTAAGCAATTATACGAACGAACAGAAAGTTCCATATCTTCGATTTGCTTGTCAAGAATTTCGTCTGCGCGGGGACCGGGTCCTGCAAGAGTATTCATATTGCCGTATTCCGACAAGTTTACAAACAGATTGATTTGGTCTGAAAGAATCTTTCCGGAAAGGCTTACTATATCTTTACCCGACATAGTACCGTTGGTCCATACTTCTAACGTAAGTCTGTCGTAGTCTACGCTTTGTCCTACACGGGTAGCGGTAACATTGTAACTTACTTTCTTAACAGGAGTATATATACTGTCGATTGCAATTACATCGATAACGTCTGTCTTATGTTCGTCAGCGCCTTCGTAACCGCGACCTCTGCCGATTGTAAGTTCCATATCGATTTTCCCGCCTTCGTCTACCGTACAGATATAAAGGTCGGGGTTTAATATTTCAAGTTCCGCATCGGTCTCGATATCACCGGCTTTTACTACCGCGGGACCTTCTTTGTAAAGTTTTACTACCTTAGAATAGTCTTTATCTAAAACGGTTGTTTTAACGGCAACCTGTTTTAAATTAAGAATAATTTCGGTAACGTCTTCTTTTACACCGTCCACAGCAGAAAATTCGTGTTTGATACCTAAATCTTCGGAAAACTTAATTCTTTGAATTGCGGCGCCGGGTAATGCGGAGAGCAATACTCTTCTTAATGCGTTACCGAGCGTTAAGCCGAAACCCTTTTCCAAAGGTTCTACGGTTACCTTTGCGTAACTTTGTTCACTGTTTTCTTCCACTGCTATTTTGGGCATTTCAATTTCTATCATAAGAAATATCCTCCTTTAATAGTTTCAATTTAGACGTTACGGGAATTCTTGTAAAGGCGTGGAATTCCTTTACTTTCCCCCCGTAATCGTCCATTGAAAATTTTTTATTTTATTTTAAATTATTTTATTATTTAGAGTACAATTCGACAATCATATGTTCTGCGATAGAAATGTCGATGTCTTCTCTTTCGGGTAAAGCAAGAATTTTGCCTTCTAAAGTTTCGGGGTTAAATTCTAACCACTTGGGCATAGCGCCGACTTTCATCTGTTTGATTTCTGCAAAATACTTGTTGTCTTTTTTGTTTTCTTTTACAGCGATTACGTCGCCTACTTTTACGCAATAAGAAGCAATGTTTACGTTTTTGCCGTTTACGGTAAAGTGTGCGTGCGTTACCAACTGACGAGCCTGAGACCTAGAAGAACCGATACCCATTCTGAAAATAACGTTATCTAACCTTCTTTCTAAAAGAGATAACATATTGTCACCGGTAATACCTTTCATTCTGTCGGCTTTTTCGTAATACTTTCTGAACTGACCTTCTAGTACGCCGTAAATTCTTTTGCATTTCTGCTTTTCACGGAGTTGAAGACCGTATTCGGAAACCTTCTTTCTTGACATACCGTGCTGGCCGGGAGCCACAGGTCTTCTTTCAAAAGCGCAAGTGCCTTTAAAACATCTTTCGCCCTTTAAGAATAATTTAGCGCCTTCACGTCTGCATAAACGACATTTAGATTCTGTATATTTAGCCATTTTTCTTTCCTCCGTTATACTCTACGTTTTTTGGGCGGTCTGCAACCGTTGTGCGGAATGGGAGATACGTCTTGGATAAGAGTTACTTCCATATCGCAGTTGGTAAGCGCTCTGATAGCAGATTCTCTGCCTGCGCCCGGACCTTTAACGTATACTTCTACTTGACGCATACCCTGTTCTCTTGCAACTTTACCGGCCGCTTCTGCCGCCATTTGAGCCGCAAACGGAGTGCTCTTTCTAGAACCCCTAAAACCTAACGAACCTGCGCTCGACCAAGAGATTGCATTACCCTGCATATCGGTAATGGTTACTAAGGTGTTATTGAACGATGCCTGAATATGAACTTGACCTTTGTCAACCTTTCTGGCATCTTTACGTTTTTTTACAACTTTCTTTGTTACTGCCATCTTAGTTTCCTCCCTTATCTCGTTGCGGTTTTCTTTTTAGCAACCGTACGACGAGGACCTTTTCTGGTTCTCGCATTTCTCTTAGAACTCTGTCCGCGAACGGGAAGGTTCTTTCTGTGACGAACACCCCTAAAACATCCAATTTCTATAAGTCTTTTAATGTTAAGACTTACTTCCGAACGAAGGTCACCTTCTACACGAATGTTGTGTTCGATATATTCTCTTAACTTTGCGACATCGCCTTCGGTTAAATCTTTAACGCGAGTGTCGGGGTTTACACCTGTTTCTGCTATAATTTTCTTTGCCGTGGGAAGACCGATACCGTATATATAGGTAAGTCCGATTTCCACTCTTTTGTTGTTCGGCAAATCAACGCCGGCTATACGTGCCATTAAATCTCTCCTTGTTTTTTCTTTTTTTGTTTTGTTTATATGTCAATGCCCTATCCGTTTTCCGTTTGGAATGTTCGGATTACGGTATAGTGCGGTTATTTTTAAGTTTTCCCCTTATGCGGGGCAACCTTGGGTATTAGCCCTGTCTTTGTTTATGGCTTTTGTTTTTAGAACAAATTACCATTACTTTACCGTTTCTCTTAATAACTTTGCACTTGTCGCACATAGGTTTTACTGAGGGTCTTACTTTCATTTTAATATCTCCTTTGGTTTTTGGATTTTGTTTATGTTTTTAAGATTTGCTTCGCCAAGTTATTCTGCCTTTCGTTAAGTCGTAAGGGCTCATTTCCAATTTTACGCTGTCGCCGATTATAATTTTTATATAATGTTGACGAAGTTTTCCGGAAATATGAGCGGTAATAATATGGCCGTTTGAAAGTTTTACTTTGAACATTGCGTTAGGCAACGTTTCTACTACAACGCCTTCTGTTTCTATTACGTCGTCTTTGGACACAAACTCAATCCTCCTGTTTAATATTCACGCTGTCGGATATGGCTTTTTTTACCGTAAGGTTACCAACCGCGACGTTATCGTGTATTTTCAGAGCAACGCCGACTTGCGGTTTTGCGTCTAAACTTTTTAAATGTTTGATATTTTTCTTTTTAGGGGCGGTAACCTTTCTGACCTTGCCGTCTACAACGAAAGCAATTTTGCCGTTTACTTCGACAACCAGAAAAACCCTTCCCTTATCTCGCCCTGCCGTACTTATACACAGGTCGCCGATACTAATTTTATTCTGCAAAACTGTTACCTATAAAGTAAGTATTTCTACGCCGTCGTCGGTTATTGCCACCGTATTTTCGTAATGGGCGGAAGGTCGTCTGTCTTTTGTTTTTACGCCCCAACCGTCCGACATAAACTCTACCTGATAAACGCCTGCGTTTATCATAGGTTCGATAGCGATTGTCATACCCTTTTTAAGTCTTATGCCCGTACCCTTTATTCCGTAATTAGGAACGTTAGGTGCTTCGTGCATTTCTTGACCTATACCGTGCCCGACCAACGCTCTTACGACCGAAAACCCGTTGCTTTCCGCATGGCGTTGAATATTGTAGCCTATGGTACCGAGCGGTGTTCCGTCTTTAAGATTTTCTATCCCCTTAAAGAAACATTCTTCGGTTACTTTAAGAAGTTTTTTCTTTTCTTCGGAAACTTCGCC
>CAYYYD010000010.1:0-6875 GCA_964475885.1 uncultured Christensenella sp. | reverse complement strand
TAACAGTTCAAGAAGTTCTTTGGTAATTTTACCGCTGTCTCGCATAAGAGCGATTTGCTCGTCCGTTTTAATACTTATCATTATCCTATAACTTTTTCAATTTCGCCGAATACGGCTTCTACCGAAAGGTTGCCGTTTACGGTTTTTAATTTACCCTGTTGTTTGTAATAATCGACAAGCGGTTGAGTTTGTTTGCTGTAAACCGAAAGCCTTTCTTTTACCGTTTCGGGGTTGTCGTCTTTTCTTCTTATAAGCGTACCGCCACAAGCGGGACAAACGGACGTATCGCCTATTACCGACGTGTGATAAGAAGCACCGCAACCGGGACAACTTCTTCTGCCCGTAATTCTGTCTTCTATTTTAGAAAAGTCTACGTCTATGTCTATTACCAAGTCGGGTGTGGAAATCTCGTCTAGTGCCTGAGCCTGAACAAGGTTTCTGGGAAATCCGTCTAGTAAATATCCTGCTTCACAGTCTTTTTTAGAAAGCCTGTCGCGAACAAGGTCTATGGTAAGTTCGTCGGGACAAAGGTCGCCTTTATCCATTATCGACTTTACCTTTAAGCCAAGGGGAGTTCCGTTTTTGATATTATCTCTGAAAATGTCCCCCGTAGAAATATGCGGTACTTTATACTTGTTTGAAATGCTTAGCGCCTGCGTACCTTTACCGCTTCCCGGCGCACCGAGTAAAACGATTTTCATAACTGTCTACCTTAAAAAGCCTTTATAATTTTTCATCATAATCTGCGATTGCAGAGCTTGGTCGAATTCTAACGCAACGGAAACGACAATCAATAAACCTGTTGCACTGAATACGTTTACTAAACTCGTATCTATCGCCTTAAACGCCAACGAAGGTATTAAAGCCAACAACGCTAAAAAGATTGCACCGAACAAAGTGATTCTGTTCGAGATTCTTTTTAGGTAATCTGCGGTAGGTTTACCGGGACGTGTTCCGGGAATAAACCCGCCGTTGCCCTGAATACTTTTACTTATATCGTCGGGGTTGAACTGAATTTGGTTATAGAAGTACGAGAAGAAAAGTATCAACACGCACAATAAAACCATATAAACCCAAGAACCCGTACCGACGTTTCTTATCCACCAGTTGTCGGATACACCGAACAAATTCATTATCATATCGGGGAAAGAAAGGATAGAGAACGCGAAAATCAACGGCATAACGCCCGAAGCGTTGACTTTAATCGGGATATGCGTAGATTGTCCGCCGTACATTTTTCTACCCTTAACCTGTTTAGCGTACTGAACGGGTATTTTTCTTTCTGCATCGTTTACCGTAACGATAGCCGCAAAAATTATGATTGCAACTACTACGAACGCAAGGATAGTCCAAATCGAATTTTCGTTCCAGTTGGTGAAAAGATTGATAATTGTAGTACCTGCGGTAGAAATGATACCTGCGAAAATAAGCATCGAAATACCGTTAGATACGCCGTAATCGGTAATTCTTTCGCCAAGCCACATTGTAAAACAAGCGCCTGCCGTATACACGATTACAAGGAAAGCGTAACTTAAAAAGTTTAAGAATGCGCTGTCGCCTGCGGTATTAAAAATTTTCGTAGTGTCTACCGAAGTTTTAAACGATACCAAGATACCTATTGCCTGCGCGATTGCAAGTACTAAGGTAAGTATTCTTGTGTAAGCGTTTATTCTTCTTCTACCTTCTTCGCCCTGTTTAGAAAGCCTTTCTAACGCGGGGATACCGACGGTAAGAAGTTGAATGATAATCGATGCGTTAATGTACGGACCGATACCCATAGCAAAGAAAGTACCGTATTGAAGTGCTCCGCCGGATACACCACTCATAATTTGAAGATAGGTGTAATTTTCTAAACCCGTAAACAGGTCTACGCCCGGAACCGGAATATAACAACCTAGTCTGTATACGAATAACAAAGCGATTGTTATAAGTATTTTGCGCCTGACTTCCTTTATCTTAAACGCATTTACTAATGTCTGCCACATTTTACCCTCCCTTATATGGGTTAAATTTGTTCTGCCTTGCCACCTGCTTTTTCTATTGCTTCCTTAGCGGAACCGGAGAAAGCCGATGCTTTAACCGTTAAAGACTTGGTAAGCGTACCGTTACCCAATACTTTTAAACCTACGCTGTCTTTAACAAGTTTTATAAGACCTTTATCGTTTAATTCTTTAATTCCGACGGTTGCGCCGTTTTCGAAATTTTCTAGAACGGAAAGGTTTACGATGCTGTAAACTTTTCTGAAATGGTTATTGAAGCCACGTTTGGGGATACGTCTGATTAAAGGCATCTGACCGCCTTCGAATCCGAGACGAACACCGCCACCGCTCCTTGCCCATTGACCTTTATGTCCCTTACCACTAGTCTTGCCGAGTCCGGAACCGATACCGCGACCTAATCTTTTTTTAGTCGAAGTTGCGCCTACTGCGGGACTTAAATCTCCTAATCTCATTTTAATTACTCCTTAAAAGTTTGTTTCTCGACAGAAAACTATACGTTTTCTACTTTAACAAGGTAATTAACCTTGCTAATCATACCGAGTATGCTGTCGGTTGCGTTGTGGATTTTGAACGAACGAATTTTGGTTAATCCGAGCGCTTCAACGATTTTCTTGTGTTGAGGAATACAAGCGATGGTGCTTTTTACAAGCGTTACTTTAATTTTAGCATATTCTTTCTTTTTTGCTTTAGCCATTTTTGTTTTCTCCTTAACCGTTGATTTCTTCCACGGTCTTACCGCGGATTTCGGCAACCTGTTCAGCGGTTCTTAAACCCTTTAAGCCTTCTATTGCGGCTTTAACACAGTTAATGGGGTTGTTAGTACCGTGAGATTTGGTTCTGATGTTGGTAATACCGACTGCTTCCATTACCGCACGAACGGGACCGCCGGCGATAACACCGGTACCTTCCGAAGCCGGCATCATAAGTACCGAACCCCTGCCGAACTTCCCGAGAACTTCGTGTGGAATACTTGTTCCTAAAAGAGAAACCGAGAACATATTTTTCTTTGCTCTTGCGGTTGCCTTATCTATTGCTTCGGGTACTTCGTTAGATTTACCCATTGCGCATCCGATTTTGCCTGCACCGTCGCCTACGACTACGAATGCGGCAAATCTCATATTTCTACCACCCTTAACGACCTTTGTAACGCGGTTTACGGCGATAAGTTTTTTAACTAACCCGTCGTTTTCTTCCGCCTTTCTGGGCGCTCTGTTATTTTCTCTTGCCATAATTTTAATTCTCCTTGATTATTAGAATTGAAGACCGCCCTCTCTAGCGCCGTCAGCGAGCGCAGATACACGCCCGGTGTAAAGATATCCGCCCCTGTCGAACACAACGGTTTTAATCTTTTTGCTCTTTGCCTTCTTAGCGACAAGCTTACCTACTTCGTATGCCTGAGCCTTTTTGTCTTTGCCTTCGAAAGAACCTTTAAGTTCTTTATCTAAGGTAGACGCCGTAACCAAGGTGTTGCCTTTAACGTCGTCTATAAGTTGAACGTAGATATGATTTAACGTTCTGTATACGGAGAGTCTGGGTGTTTCGGCCGTTCCGCTGATTTTACCCCTTACCCTCTTATGTCTTTTAATTCTGTCTTTATTTTTATTGATTTTGTTAATCATTGTTTTAACTCCTATTTAATAGCTTTTCGCAAAACGCACTCGGCAGGCGTGTCTAAAACGCAACACGCCCACTAAAAGCATTTTAAATCGATCAACCCTTACCGCCGGCGGCTTTACCGACCTTTCTTTCGATAACTTCGTCGTCGTAACGGATACCGTATCCGTGATAGGGTTCGGGTTCTCTGATACCCCTAATCATTGCAGAATACTGACCGACCTTTTCTTTGCTGATACCTGTTACGGTAATTTCGGTCTGACTGGGGCAATCTAATGCGATGCCTTCTATTTCTGCAACTTCTACAGGATGAGAGAAGCCTACGTTTAATACAATTTTGTTACCTTGTTTTGCAACCTTCCAACCTACGCCGTTTACGATAAGTTTTTTTGTAAAGCCTTCGGTAACGCCCTTTACCATATTTGCGCAAAGCGCTCTGTACAAGCCGTGCTTTGCTTTGGTAGGACCTTCGTCGTTTGCTCTGGTGAACTTAACGGTGTTGCCTTCTACCGCGGGGGTAATAACGGGGTCGTAAGCCTGAGATAACGTTCCCTTAGGACCTTTAACGGTAAATATGTTATTCTTTATCTCTACGGTTACGCCGGCAGGTATGTTTATTAATGCATTTCCTATTCTTGACATATACTCACCTCATTACCAAACGTAAGCGAGAACTTCGCCACCTTGGTGTAACTTCTTTGCTTCTTTACCGGTCATAATACCCTTTGACGTAGAAAGAATCGCAATACCTAATCCACCCAATACTTGGGGAATTTCTTCGGTGCCTACGTATACGCGAAGACCGGGTTTACTTACTCTCTTTAAGCCGGAAATAACTTTGTTAGAACCATTGTATTTAAGAGTGATTTTAATGGTACCCTGAACACCTTCGATAATTTCTACCGCTTCGATATAGCCTTCTTTCAAAAGAATATCGGCAATAGCTTTTTTGGTGTTCGATGCGGGAATTTCAACTGTTTCGTGCCTAGCAGAAAGAGCGTTTCTTATTCTGGTAAGCATATCCGCAATAACGTCTGTCATTTAATTTTCCTCCTTTACCAACTAGCCTTTTTTACGCCGGGAATCTGACCCTTGTATGCCAGATTTCTGAAACAAATACGACAAATACCGTATTTGCGGAGTACCGCGTGCGGACGACCGCAGATTGAACATCTGGTATAGGCTCTCGTAGAATATTTAGCAGGTTTCTGCTGTTTGTTTATCATTGCTTTTTTAGCCATTTTTAATCTCCTTTACCTTACTTGGTAGCGAACGGCATTCCGAGTAATGCAAGTAATTCGCGTGCTTCCTCGTCTGTGTTTGCCGTGGTAGTGATACAAATATCGAAACCTCTGACTTTTTCTATCTGGTCGTAAGAAATTTCAGGGAAGATAAGTTGTTCTTTTACGCCCATGGAGTAGTTGCCTCTGCCGTCGAACGAAGTCTTGGATACGCCCCTGAAATCCCTAACTCTGGGAAGTGCGATAGAAATGAATTTATCAAAGAATTCGTACATTCTGGTTCCGCGGAGAGTAACTTTCATACCAACGCTCTGTCCTTCACGGATTTTAAAGTTTGCTACAGATTTCTTTGCCTGCGTTAAAACGGGCTTCTGTCCGGAAATCTGCTTTAATTCTTCTTGTGCGAGTTGAACGCTCTTGCTGTTGTCCTTTATGTCGCCTAAACCGGAGTTGATTGTAATCTTAACAAGTTTGGGCGCCTGATTAACGTTTTTGTAATTGAACTTTTTAACCAAAGCCGGAACAACGGTTTTGTCGTATAACTCTTTAATTCTGTTCGGAGTTTTTACTTCTGCCATTTATCTTTCCTCCGTTATTTACTTTCGGCGGGAGCTTCCGCGCCGGCAGTTTCTTTCTTAGTCTTTTTCTTGGTTGCTTTCTTTACTTCTTTTGCTTCTTTAGATGCGTCTAAAACTGCACCACACTTTTTGCAAACGCGAACTTTCTTGTCGCCTTCTACTTTATAAGCAACTCTGGTAGCCTTGTTGCAGGTAGGACATACAACTAAAACATTAGATGCATCGATAGGTCCGGACTGATTGGTAATTGCACTTACTTCTTGTGCCGAACGAGCCTTCTTATGCTTTTTCTGTACGTTTATACCGTCTACAACTACTCTGTTTTGTTTGGGAAGCGCGACCAAAACTTTTGCCGTTTTGCCCGCATCTTTTCCGGTTAAAACTAATACTGTATCGTTCTTTTTAACTTTCATAGTTTATCTCCTTATAACACTTCGGGTGCAAGAGAGATAATACGCATATAGTCTTTATCTCTGAGTTCTCTTGCTATCGGCCCGAAAATACGGGTGCCTTTCGGCTGTTTCTGTGAGTCGATAACGACTGCCGCGTTTTCGTCGAATCTTACGTACGTACCGTCTTTTCTTCTGACGCCGGAAGTCGACCTTACGATAACCGCTTTAACAACGTCGCCCTTCTTTACCGCGCCACCAGGGGTAGCCGTTTTAACAGAAGCAACGATAACGTCTCCGATATTGCCGGTTCTTCTGAAAGAGCCACCCAATACCCTGATGCACATCAATTCCTTTGCGCCGGAATTGTCTGCCGATTTTAATCTGCTTAAAGGTTGTATCATTGTGTGCCTCCTTACTTAGCCTTTTCAACGATTTCGGCAACTCTCCAATTCTTGTCTTTAGAAAGTTTTCTGGTTTCTACGATTAAAACCTTATCGCCTACTTTACATTCGTTGATTTCGTCGTGTGCTTTGAATTTATGAGTCTTTTTAACGGTTTTCTTATATAAAGGATGTTTAAATCTTTCTTCGATTTCAACAACTACCGTTTTATCCAGCTTGTCGGAAACAACTAGTCCGACTCTTGCTTGTCTTAAATTTCTTTCCATATTCGTCTCCTTACTTTGCATCGAGTTCCTTTTCTCTTAAAATGGTTTTAACTCTTGCAATGTCTTTTCTGCAAGTTTTAAGAGAACTCGGATTTTCAAGTTGACCGATAGCGTGACGGAAACGAAGATTAAACAATTCTTCGGAAAGTTCTTTAACCTTTGCATTTAATTCTTCAACTGTCATTTCGTGAAGTTCTTTCGCTTTCATTAACCTTCACCGCCTTCTTCTTTAATTTCCTGAGCAACGGACTCACGCTTTACGAACTTCGTTTTTACGGGAAGTTTGTTAGATGCAAGTCTCATAGCTTCTTTTGCAATGTCTTCGGGAATACCCGCCATTTCAAACATTACTCTGCCGGGTTTAACGACTGCTACCCAATATT
>CAYYYD010000009.1:29277-37618 GCA_964475885.1 uncultured Christensenella sp. | reverse complement strand
CTAATAACTATAACAAGATTGAACTAGGAAATGTTTCTGTCGAACACACTTTTAGCCCGAGTACCGAAGACGAAGAAAAATTATTGTCGGCGTTTCGCTTGTTAGATAAGATAGAACAAGAAACTGTCCTTATTCAGATTAACGCCATCGCAAGAGAAAAGACGCTAATAAAAAAGTAACTCACTTTTTTTAGTAAACTAGTTTAGTAGTTTCTTTTTAAAAAAGTGAGTTAAAACGGTATTAACAAATTTCGGAATTTTTTTGATACAATTTCTCCTACCGAACACAAGGGGAAATACGGTTATGAATTTTGACGAAATTGACGGATATATTCAATTGCTTTCTAAACTAAGTTTATTCTTAAATAAAATAAAATACGAACAAGCCGGACAATCGAATACAAACACTACCGAAACCGTTAAGAACCAACTTAATGGTTATTCTTTTAGCGAACAAGACGATTTCGAAGAAAAGCGCCGACGCGCTTTATCAGAAGATTTACAACTTAATGCCAGCGTTCAAACACAGGGGAATAATTTTAATAAAAAGGAGATTAGTATGTTATTAAAAATTCCCGGTGTTTCTATAAGCAAGACACCGCGTCGCGACGGTAGGTATCAGGGATACGTAACCATAAAAGGGTTTAAGTACTACGTTTACGGTAGAACCGAAAAGGAACTGATAACTAAAATTCAGTACACCCTAAAACACGGTGTACCTAAAAGCAAAATTAAAACCGTAAACGGTATCCCTATTACCTTTGACGCGTTCGCGCAATATTATTTTAAGAATTTCCGCGAAAAGAAAGTTGCAAAAAACACCTTTCGTGCGGATATTTCTAGGTACAACACACACATTAAGCCGTTTTTAAAGGAAAAACCGCTTAAAAAAATTACACCGCTAGACTGTCAGAACCTTATCGAAAACATTACGGCGCAAGGTAAAGGCAAGTCTGCCGACGAAGTTTTTTCTTTGCTTTCGGTTATTTTTAAGATTGCAATTAAACACGATGTTTTAAAACACAATCCGCTTGACATAATTTATCGTACCAAACACGAACGGAAGCACGGCAAAACTTTAAGCGCCGAAGAAATTGCCAAGTTTAAAAAAGAGATTAAAGGCGACGCCTTTGAAGACGTTTTTATGCTTGCACTGTATACAGGACTTAGGCCGAACGAATATTTTACGGCAAAATTGCAAGGCGACTTTATAGTAGCGGTAAACAGTAAACGCAAAAACGGAAAAGTGGAATACAAAAAAATTCCCGTTATGAAGGGTTTTAAGCCCTTTGCAAACGGGAACTTCTGTCCGGCGTCGTACGAAGTTATACGTAAAAGGTTTAAGGAAATTTTACCGAATTTTACTTTAAAAGACTTACGTAAAACTTTTAACTCTCGTTGTATCGAGTGCGGAATAAACGACACCGTACGTAAACTATGGATGGGTCATTCTTTGGGGGAAATCGGCGCAAGTTACACAGAACTTTCGGACGGTTTTATGCTGAAAGAATCTAGCAAATTTTACTATGACGGAGAATAAGTTTGACACTTTTTTTGACACTTTTTGGGGGTGTTTTACATAAATTAGTTAAAAAAAGCGGGCGAATTTTACTATTTTTTGTGTAAAAAACGCCCGTTTTGGTGCGAAGGATGGGACTTGAACCCACACGGATAACCATACGCCCCTCAAACGTACGCGTCTGCCAATTCCGCCACCCTCGCAAGATAGCCCTACTATAATACTCAAATTTTTAATATTTGTCAAGAAGTTTTCCGTAATATTTTTTATATTTTGCAAAACTTTTTTCAACCCTTTGCACGTACTCTCTCGTTTCTTTATACGGAATAAAATCTAAACTCTTTCCGTCTTTGCTCAACGATTTTTCGGAAAGCCAAGCACACACGTTGCCTTCGCCCGCGTTATACGAGCAAAGCGTCGTTTTATAGTCTTTAAACTTATTCAGCAAGTACCTGAAATAATAACAGCCGAACCGAATATTAGTTTCGGGTTCGAACAAGTCGTATTCTTCGACGTGCAAAACATTTGCGATATATCGAGCGGTAGACGGTATTATCTGCATAAGCCCCCTTGCCCCTTTAGAACTCTCGGAAAAATTGTCAAACCCGCTTTCGGTTTTTATAACGGCAAAAACCAAGCACGGCTCTAAACAATACTCTTTACAGTACCGCACAACCGTTTCTTTATATTTTAACGGATAAACGGTGTGTTTGTATACCGAACGAAAAACAAAGAGCAACGAAATAATAGCCGATACAATCGCCGTAATCCTTAATACCCGTTTAGTTGTTTGTTTTGTTTTAAAGTCTTTCATAACAAAAAAGCGTACACATATAAGTATACGCTTTTTTCGTTGTTTTATTGTCTTGTTTTTTTGCTATATAACGTTTACGGTAGCAAGGTTTTTCCAACCGCCGACGCATAACAATTCCGAATCGGAAACTTCTTTATAAGTCAACAATAGGTCTGTTTCCAACTCGTCTATCTTATCTAGTTTTCCGCTAAGGTAATCGGACACCCTTCTTTCGGTCGTGCTTAACCTTTGCATTAAACCGCCTATTCTTAAATCTTGAACGTCGAACCCGTGCGGATTATTGTCTGTCATCCACCTGTTGTAATGCGCAAAATAGAATTCGTTAAGTTTTTTCTTGGCAACCTTAACGTCTTTTAAAATCTGTTGTAACCCCTGCCTGTCGCCTTTTTTATAATACTCTCTTAAACGCTTACCGAGTAAAAATTTAACAGACATAAAGTCGCAAAGTTTATACGACATTTCGTATAAATAAGAAAACTCTTTGCTTTCTTTTGCGTATTTTTTTAGACGCTTGGTATGACGTTTGTAAATTTCGGGTGCGCTATCCATTGTATATCTGTCGTTAAACCCGTTAAGCGGGTCGCTGTAAAACCCGTATTTAGACGGATTACGCCAATTATCTTTTACCAAACGATTAGGAAGTTCCAACGCAACCATACGGTCGAAGTCTTCGCCCGTGAGTTCTTTAAATTCTTTTTTAATGTTGGTTAAAGACGTTTCGCCCTTATAAGTTTTAATAGCGTAAAACAGTGACGGCAAAACGGAAAAATGCGAACACTCTTGCCCGTCGTCGCCCCAAACGGTTATAAGAATTTTATCTACACCCGTATTTCTGCAAGCCTTCATAGAAGGTTTTAACGTAGACATCGCAAGCGAGTTATGGGGCGCAAACCCAAGCCAACTCCAAGCCCCGCCGGCAAACCAGCAGTCTTCGTTTAATTGCTTATGAACTTTAAGCATTTTGGTGTAGTTTTTATCTTTATCGAAATAATAATTCCAGTAAACCAAGTCTACCCCATCGGGAAGATTTTGTTTAATTAAATTATACGTTTTGGTTTTGTTTTTAGTATCGAAATCGTAATCGCCGTTTACGATTCTAAAAAACATATCCGACCACATGGTAGGCTTAAACCCGTACTTTTCGGCAATTTCTATTACACGCATCAAGTGTTTTTTCAACAGCGGAAACCTTTCTACGTAACCGTGCTTTTCTAAATACTTGCCCAAGCCCACGGCGTGCGCTTCGTCCATACCGATATTGACCAAGTTAGAAGAAAAAGTTTTTCTTAGCGTGGCAAAAATATTATCTATTAAAGTATAAGTACGCTCGTCGTCAATTAAAAGAATATCGTTTATATCGTTTATCTGTTTATAATCTTGCCATTTAAAAATAGCGTTAAGGTGCGCGAGCGTCTGCACGCAAGGGATAAGTTCTACGTTCTTTTGTTTGCAGTATGCGTCTATATCTTTTAATTCTTCTATGGTATATCCGCCACGCATATACCCGAAAAATTCTTCGTTTTCTACCTGATAAGTATCTTCTGTATAAAGTTCTAAGGCATTATAACCGAACGAAGAAATAATATCTACGAAACGTTTAACTCTTTCGGGTTTCATAACGCCGTTTCTAGAACAATCGAGCATAACGCCGAAATAACTTTTTGACATAACAATTCTCCTTTATTCGCTAAATCGCATTTTTGTACATTCTACCATACCCTATTGTTTTTTTCAAGCCTTTTATTATTTTTTATTCGACTTTATAATATTTATTTTGCTAAATTGTTCTTGTCTTTCACAAAAAATTTAATCTATAATTTTTTCGCTTTAAGGTTTATTATGAAAAAATTGTTTTGTATTTTTGTTATATGTTGTATACCATTTTTTTCGGCGAGTTATTACGTAAAAGTTTCCGCCGAAACAAACTATATGCGCGTAATCACCGAAGACACACCCCTATACAGCGATTCGCAAAAAACCGATTTGCTGTTTTACCTGCCGTATACCTACTATGTAAAAGTTATACGATACGAAGGCGAACTCGCATACGTGGAATGTTACGGTAAAACAAGCATAAAACTAGACGGATACGTGCCTGCCGATTTACTGTATTACGACGGTCTTTCGGTAACCGACCCGTACGCCGACGTAAAAATAAGCACGATAAAACCTTCGGTAATGTATACCGACAAGGCTTTGTCTACCCCGTTACAGTACGTTTTTTCGTCTAGACAATTAGACTATTACGGAAAACTTTTAACCGATTACGGAATTATTTATTACGTCGGCTACAACGGTCAACTAGGCTACGTAAAAGAATCGGACGTAACGCCTTTCGAATTAGAAAACCACCCCAACGAACTTACGTTTATAAAAACCCAAACACCGCAAGAAGAACAACCCGACGAACAAGAAACCCCTACCGAGCAAAAAGATGACGACTTTTCCACCTTAAAAATCACAATAGTAATATGCCTTGCCGTTGCAGGAATAATCGGTTTTTTTATAGCCACCAAAAAACGAACGGTAACCATAAACGAAACGGCAAACACCTACTACGACGAAAACGATTACGAATAATTACGCCGTACATATAAAGCCAAAGGGCGCCGATTACGGCGCCCTTTTAAGTAGGAATACGTAAAGCCCGAACAAAACGTTTAAGCCCACGCCTTTTTGTTTTGTTGTACGTTAAAGTTTTCTTTACGGTTTTTAAAAAGCGTTTTTTCACGCTCTTTAACGCCGTGCAACAACGACTTAAAAAATTTAACCGAAAGAAACTTCTCTTTAAATGCGGTATCGTCTAGTCCCTTTTTAACAAGCCTGCTTCTGATTTTATCTAAAATTCTATTTTGTTTTCTGAAATACTGCTTGCTAGAATAGTCGAAATCGCTAACCCATTCTTTGTCGCGAATTCTAAAATACTTGTATTCTATACACTTCATTTCTTCTTCGGTAAGGTTTTCGAAAATTTCGTCTAAAATAACCATTAAGTCTAAATACAAATCTTTTTCTTTTATAAGCGCGATAATAGAATGGCAAATTTCTTGGCACGATAAACATGCGTCCATAGAACTTACAGCCTTTTTGTCTACCAACTCGTCTATTTGGTCTATAAGCGACTCTATGCTCGGGTATGCGTATAATAAGACTTTTGTGTACAGTGTGTTCAAAATTAATCTCCTAATTGCTAATTGATTTTATCTGTTCCGGAAACAACTTAATTTTAACCTTTAAATTTTATTAAAGTCAATGATATATGTCATTTTTGTACAATATTATTTATTTTTGTACAATATTTTCGTTTATACGACATAAGCGTATTGACAAGCAAGTTTTTAGGTGTATAATCGAACATTTGCAAACATTTGTTCGTGTTTGCGTTTATAATACTACCCTTACCTGACAAGTGCCTGTCATATTAGGAAAAAATTACCAAATTATTTAAAAATTTTTAGGAATTGAATTTTTATAATGACAAATTAAAATAAATATGATAGAATATATAATATGATTACACGTAAGAATAAATTTTTAATTACATCGTTAATATTTACCGTATGTATTAGTTGCTTTGCTTTTTTCGGGTTTAGCCTTAAAAACGTAAGCGCAAGCGCAAGCGTGTCGGTTTATTTACCGCAGTCTATGTCCGAGCACTTAGACCTTAACGCTTCGGCGCCGATAAGCGCCACCGTTTACGATGGCGGGGCTTCGGTTATTACCGAAAACAAAAAACTTTATATTTATAATTCGGGCGAGTACGTAGAATATACGGGGCTGGAATTTAATAACCCCAGTCAGATAAGACGTTTCGGAAACAATCATTTACTCGTAAACGACGACCTTAAACTTTTTACGATAGATTTAAGCGATTTAACGAAAGCGCCCCAACCTTTCACCTACGGCGACAACCAAATAACAAGCAGTTACTTCGATATTAACGGAAGGTTTTTGGCAAGCATTTCTAACAACCAAGTTTCGCTTTTCGAGTTAGAAGGAGAAAACGTAGTAGACCAACGCATTTTGTCGGTTACGGCAAAACTGCTAACGCCCGTTTGCGTAAGCGAAAACGGAAACGTGTTTTTTATCCGTTCGAAAGATTCTAAACTGTGTTGCTACGGGTATTCCACAAAAACCGACACACCGATTTTAATGCCGTCTAACGACATTAAAATAATGCTGTCTAAAAACGGAAACCTTTATTTTACAATGAATAATTCCGTTTGGCGTATAAACGAAAACACGGTAGAAACAGAAAACGTTTCGCCTACCCTTTTATCTTGCGGTACGGAATTTAGCGGATACGACTTAGGCAGTTTAGAGAACCCGACCGATATGCACTTTTACGGCGATAATCTTGTTATAACCGACTCTCGCAAATGCGCAGTTCAACAATTCGAAGTTCAAAACGACACTTTGGTATTTACGGGTAAAGCCATAGCAAAAGGCAAAACGGCGTTTAACAGAATTTCCGATAACGGCGTATCTATCGTTTCTAACGACAAACGCTTGGCTGTACTAGACGATTTTAAGTTGAGTATAATAGAAAATTCCGAATACGATTCTTACGACAAAAACAAGTTTACCAACTTTTTCGTAGAACAACTAGACAATCCCACCGGCTTTGCGCTTGGTAAAAACAGCGTAATGCTTAAATACCCCGACGGCGTAAAGATTATCAATCTGCAAAAGAACAACGAAACGTTAGATTACGCTTTGCCCAACCTTAAATCGGTTATTTTCTTTAACGACAACTACTACCTTTTAACCAACAACGGAAGCGTTTCGGCGGTTTATTGTATGGCAGAAAACGATGCCGAGTTTACAAAGATTTGCGAATATCCAATAACCGCCAACGTGTTTACCGTAGACGTATTTAAAAACGTGTATATGTACAATCAAACGGACGTATACAAAAACGGTTCTAAAATAATAGAAGAAGTCGGTATAACGCAATTGTTTACCGACCTTAACGGAAACCTTTACTCTGTCAAACAAAACCGAATACGTTGCTTTAACAACTTACAAAACGAATGGCAAACCATAATAGAAACGCCGTCTGACGTTAAATCGGTTGCAAGCGGTATTTACACAAACGACTTGTATATTCTGTTAGAAAACAGCGAATTTATATACCGTGCAAACCCAAAAGACTACGCCTGCATATCTTCTATAAGCGTGCCTGACGACTATACCCTGACCGACGGTTCGGCAAAAGAAACGCTAAAAGTTTATATGTTAAACGACGGTGCGTATGCGTATACGGTACAAGCCGACGGCGTGTTTAAGTACGACGGTCAAGTACTTGTTCCCGAAAAAGAATACGCTTTCGTTTGTAACGCAAACATAACCGATATTAACGGTACTACGGGTTACGTCGTGTTGGCGGGTGAAAAAGGCGTTATACTTACACACCTGTCTTCGGTTACCGAAAAACCGATAGAATACGACTACGATATTCCGTCAAGCGTATTCGTCGCCACCGACGTAAATGTTTACTACTACCCCATAATAACAAAGACAAACGTTTACGCCGTTAGATTAAACGAAAACGTTTTAAGGCTTAAAAAAGAACAAACCTTTTCGCCCGAGAAAAAGTTGACGTTCTGCGGAATAGATTATTATTATGCGGAAGTAGACGTAAACGGCGAACAGATTAAGGGCTACGTTCCCGTAAACTTTACAGTAAAAGTATTGTCTGAAGACTTGAAATTTGAAAGTTATAAAATAGAACATTTGTCTGCAACATCTTTATACTCCGATTACGAAATGACCGACAAACTGCTAGATATTGCCAAAAACCAAATGGTGCGCGTATACGCCAACGAAAACGGCGTTTTAAAAGTTTCGTATAAAACCGAAAACGGATATGTGCAAGGTTATGTTTCGGCGTCGTGCATAATAGACAGCCCCAACATACAAATACGCAATATTTTATTGGTGCTTGCAGTTTCGGCTTGCCTTTGCGGAAGCATTACCTTTTTTGTATTAAGAAGCAAACGCGATTAA
>CAYYYD010000009.1:17625-29177 GCA_964475885.1 uncultured Christensenella sp. | reverse complement strand
TATTTATTAAATATTTTAGCCGAAAGATTTTGTATGTAGTCTAAACTATTATAAAGTTCGCTTAACTCGTTAAAATCGTTTTTATAAACTTCTAGTAAAAGCGCGCCGTCAAACCCTACGTCTTTTAACCTTAAAAACAAGTCGGCAAAATCAATCGTCCCCTTGCCCGGCAAACACATTTTTCCGTTTTCGTCTACGTCGGACAAATGCACGGTAACTATGTCGCTACCCATCTCGTTTAAAAACAGTCTGTAATCTATACCGCTTTGTCTTGCCTGCTTAATATCGAGCGTCGCTTTAAGCCCTTCGGTCATACTTTTAAGTTTAGCAAAAAAACCAACGTAATTATAGTAGCACCAATGAACGTTTTCGTACGCAAGCGTTACGCCGTAACTTTTGCACAAGTCGATTACCTTTTGAGTTTCTTTTGAAATCTTTTCGAAATCTAAAACCATAGGCGTTCTTTTAATTCTTGCACCGCCGTGAAAGGTGTAGTACTTTGCGCCTAGTTCTTTTGCGCCCTGCATAACGCCTTCTAACAATTTAAAACTATCTTGCTTGGCACGTTCGTTTAGGCTGTACAACTGCGGTTCGAACTGTGTAGTAAGCGTATGCACCGAATGAACGGACGTATTGCCTTTCAACCCCGACAAAAACTTTCCGAACCCTTTATTGTACTCGCAATAAGACTCTAAAAAAACTTCGCAGGTCTTAACACCCGACTTGTTAAATTCCGCTAACGCGTCTTCGGTATTAAACCGTTGAAAAAGCGAAGCCGTAGAAATTCCCGTTTGCATAAAAACAATTCCTTTTTACTTAAAAATAAACTCTCCGTCTACCGCGTCTACCGTAACGGCGGAATTTTCGGTTAGACTTCCGCGCAAAATACGTTCGCTGAGTTTGTCTTCTATATACCTTTGCAAAACTCTTTTTAAAGGTCTTGCGCCGTAATTCTCGTCGTACCCCTTTTCGGTAATTAAATCCATTGCAGACTCGGTTATATTAAGTTTTACGCCCAAAACCGACAAACGTTTTCTTAACGAAGAAAGCAACAGTTCGGCGATTTTTGCAGTTTCGTCTTTGGTGAGTTTATGAAAGACTATAATATCGTCTATACGATTTAAAAACTCCGGACGGAATTTTTCTTTCAAAGCGTCCATATACCTGTCGCACATTTTGTCGTAGTCTGCCTGTTTGCTTCCGGCAAAGCCCAAAGCGTTTACCTTAGAAACTTCGGTTGCGCCGACGTTAGAAGTCATTATAATAATGGCATTTTTAAAACTTACCACTCTGCCCTTGCTAGAGGGAAACAGGGCGGCGTAGAAAATTTGTAACATAATGTTAAACACGTCGGGGTGCGCTTTTTCTATTTCGTCGAAAAGCACAACCGAGTATGGTTTTCTTCTGACCTTTTCGGTAAGTTGCCCCGCTTCGTCGAAACCGACATATCCGGGGGGCGCGCCTACGAGTTTAGACACCGAATGTTTTTCCATATACTCGCTCATATCTACGCGAATAAGATTGTTTTCGTTGCCGAAAACCGCTTCGGCAAGCGCCTTTGTAAGTTCCGTTTTACCTACACCCGTAGGACCTACGAATATAAACGAACCGACAGGTCTGTTGGGGTCTTTAAGCCCTGCCCTTGCCCTTCTTATAGCGTCCGAAACGGCGCGAACAGCACTTTCTTGCCCGATTACGCGCTGATGAAGAACCTGCTCTAAATCGAGTAAACGCTGACTTTCGGTTTCGGTAAGCTTTACTACGGGTACGCCCGTCCAGTTGCTAACGACTTTTGCAATGTCTTCGGGAGTTAATACCAAGCGTTCGCGATTGGTGGTTTGTTTGCTTGCTGTTGCCCTTATGTTTTCTAGTTCGGCGTTTACCTTTTCTATTTCTTTGTTTATTTTAAGCGCGCGTTCTAGGTCGTCGCGCCTTTTTGCTTCGTTTTTCTGGGCGATAAGAGTATTTAGTTCGTTCTCTTTTTGTTTTGCTTCTACGGGCGAATTATAACTGTCTAGTCTAACTCTCGAAGACGCTTCGTCGATTAAGTCTATCGCCTTGTCTGGTAAAAACCTGTCCGTTATATATCTGTCCGATAAGGTAACCGCGCTTATTATCGCGTCGTCGGGAATTGCTACCCCGTGGTGCGATTCGTATTTATCCCTTAGCCCCTTTAAAATTTCCACCGTTTCTTCGGTGCTGGGCGCTTCTACCATAATGGGTTGAAAACGACGTTCTAACGCGGCGTCTTTTTCGATATACTTTCTGTACTCGTCAATGGTTGTCGCACCTATCGTCTGCAACTCCCCGCGAGAAAGCATAGGCTTTAAAATGTTGGCGGCGTCCATATTGCCTTCACCCGTACTGCCTGCGCCTATTATGTTATGAATTTCGTCTATAAACAGAATAATGTTTCCGTTCGCCTTAACCGTATCTATGGCTTTTTTAAGCCTTTCTTCGAAATCTCCGCGGTATCTTGCGCCTGCAAGCATACTTGCTATGTCCAACGAAAACACGATTTTATCCGCCAAAATTTCGGGCACATTGCCCTTTACAATCGCCTGTGCAAGCCCTTCTACGACGGCGCTTTTACCTACGCCCGGCTCGCCTATTAAAACGGGGTTGTTTTTGGTTCTTCTAGACAAAATCTGAATTACCCTGTCTATTTCTTTCTTCCTGCCTATAACGGGGTCAAGCCTGCCGTCTTCAGCTTGTTTGTTAAGGTTTACGCCGAATTTAGAAAGTTCGCCCAAGTCTTCTGTTTTAGCCTGCTCTTTAGAAGCCGAAGGTCTGCCTTGTTGGTTGGGTTTATATGCGCTTGCGAATACCGAATTAGAATCTTCTTCGTCTTCGTCGTAGTAAGCGTTGTTGTCGGGCAATTCGTAAAGCGAAGTCGCAATTTCTTCGGCAACCGTTTCCACGTCTACCTTAATAGCTTTTAAAATAGCGACGGCAACGCTTTCGGCGTCTAGTAAAATAGCAAGCAAAAGATGTTCGGTACCCACGAACCCCGAGCGCGCTTTTAACGAAATATCTATCGCACGCTCGAAAATCTGCTTGGTTCTGGGCGTAAACATATTGCCCGGATACACGATGTTTCTTTCTATAGTCTTTTGAAAGTAATACAAATATCTGTCGTTGTCGGCGCCTGCTTCTTTTAAAATAGAAGAAGCACGACCGTCGGTAACGTTCATAAGCCCGAACATAATGTGTTCGCTACCGATATACCTGCAACCGAAACGTTTTGCAAGCGCGGTTGCCAAGTCGATTACTTCGTTTACGTTGCGTGAAAATGCGTCGTAGTACATTTGTATTTTACTCCTTTATTTTTAGTAGTTTATTAGATACCATTTCTGCCCTAAACAAATCTCTGTCTACGGCAGACAGTCTTTTTCCGTATTGTTCGCAAAGGTTGGCAGGTCTTACCGAAATAATAAGGTCGTCTATCGCAGTTACGTCGTTTATGCTAATCATTCCGAGCATCGCGCCGAGTTTAACATTTGCGACATGGCTTAAAAATTCGCTGTAACTAAGCATAACCGCATTGGTTAAAACGCCGTACGACTTCTTTGCCCTGTCCATGGTTTTTAATTCGTTTTTAATAAACAGCCTTTCGGACTCTTTTCGTTCTGCCGTGCATATTTCTATTACGGTGTCTTCTACGGCTTTAAGTATATCGTATTCAGAAATACCCAAAGTAACTTCGTTGCTGACCTGATAAATGCACCCTTCGGCGTCGCTTCCTTCACCGTAAACACCGCGAACGGTAAGCCCCAAGCCCTTTACTTCTTTTATCAGTTCGGAAATCCTACCGCTTTCGGTAAGCGCGGGTAAAAATAGCATAACCGAAGCGCGTAGCCCCGTACCCAAATTTGTGGGGCAAGCCGTAAGATAACCCAAGCGTTTATCGAACGCCACGTCTAAATACTTGCACAATTCGTCGTCTAGTCGGTCTAAACGTTCGTACGCTTCTTTTAGCCTTAGTCCGCGCATAAAACATTGTTCTCGTATAATGTCTTCTTCGTTTACCATTACCGACAAACTTTCGTCGGCGTTTATAAGCGTGGCTCCGCACTCTTTGTTTTCTATTAAATTACTGCTTATTAAATGCCTTTCTTTCATCGCTTCTAAGGTAATTGCCGAAAGGTTAGACATAAAATACAAATTAAAAGTATCGCACTTTACCAAAGCGCGGTTTACCTTTTTAACTATATCTCTCGCAACCTTCGGGTCTTTGACCTTAAACGGATAATCTTTTAAGTTTCTTGCAAGCCTAACCCTGCTTTTTATAATATTGCCCGCAAAAATTTCGGGGTCGACTACGCTCATTAAATCAACCCCCTTTTTTCGAGTTCTGATTTCAAATCGAAAATTTCAGCCGAAAGTTCCGCCATTTTTTTAAAATCGGCGTCTAGCCCTGCCCGTTCTTTTTCTTGAACGAGCCTTTGGTATTCGTCTAAAAGTTCTTTGTCCAGCCCCTGTAATCTAGGCGCTTTGCCCGTATGAAAACTTTGCGACTGAACCTTTTTTAAACTTTCGTTGATTTCCGGTTCGAAAGCCTTATAGCAGTCGGGACAACCCAGCATAAAAGTATCGTAAAACTGAGAAAGTCGCCAACCACATTTTTTGCAAGCCTTATCGTATACAATCATTTATTTTAACCTTTCTGCAAGTTCCAAAATATATTGCTTAACATCTTCGCCGATTTCTTTGCTTCTTAAAGCGTAGTCTACGTTTGCTTTAATAAACCCGAACTTGTCGCCCACGTCGTAACGCGCACCCTGATAAACGCAAGCAAGCAAATCTCCGTGCGCCGAAAGTTCGTCTAGTGCATCTGTTAAATAAATCTCGTTGTTTCTGGGCGAAAGTTTTTCTAGCATAGAAACGATTTCTCCGCTTAAAACGTACCTTCCGATAACGGCATTATTGGAAAGCGCTTCGTTTACGCTGGGTTTTTCTACTATTTTATCTACGGTTATAATACCGTCTTTTTCGTCTTTTATACCGATATTACCGTATTTAGAAATGTCGTCGCCGAACACTTCTATGGTAGCGATAACGCTTTTGCCAGTTTTTTCGTACACGTCTACAAGTTGTTCTACGCAAGACATTTGGTTTTCGGGCGTATACAAAAGTTCATCGCCCAATAATAGTGCAAACGGTTCGCCGTTTAAATAGGGCTTTGCACAAAGTATAGCGCCGGCAACCCCGTTAGGAATTTTTTGTTCTACAAACTTTACATTAAACTGCCTTGTTTGGCGTTCTATTTCGTAAAGAGCAAGTTTATTGTCGTCTAAAAGTCTTTTTTCTAAAACTTTGTTTTCGCCGAAGTGTTGTTTTATAATATCCGAACCCGGACTTACGACTATTATTATTTCTTCTATTCCGACGTTTTTAAGTTCTTCGGCTATGTACTGAACAGTCGGTTTGTCTAAAACCGATAACATAGGTTTGGGAATAGCCTTGGTTATAGGCAAAAATCTTGTTCCGAAACCTGCCGCAGGTATTACCGCTTTTTTAACTTTATTCATAAATTTCTTCCTACTTAAAATTTTTATTTTCTAATTCTTTAATTTTGTTTACGCGACGAATATGTCTTTCTTCGTTGCTGAAACTCGTACCGATAAACGCGTCTACTATTTCCAGCATAAGCCCCGGTCCCACAACCCTTTCGCCAAGCGCCAAAACGTTTGCGTCGTTGTGCAGTCTGGTCATTTTGGCAGAGAACACGTCGTGACAATGTCCGCACCTGATACCCTTAATTTTGTTTGCCACAATGCTCATACCGATACCCGTTCCGCAAAACAGAATACCCAAGTCGCATTCGCCCGATACGACCAAGTTGCACGCCTTTTCGCAGTAGTCGTTGTAATCGACAGACTCTTTACCGAAGCAACCGCAGTCTACGTATTCTATGCCCTTTTTGTCTAAATGGGCGGTAAGAACGGGTTTTAAGTTAATACCGCCGTGGTCTACGCCGATAGCAATTTTCATTTCGATTTCTCCTTAAATTCTAAAAGTTTTTCAAAAATTATATTACAAGCGTCTTCTATTTTATGCGACGCTCTTATATACTCGTTAAGGTCTTTACCGTACGGGTCGGGAATATCACCTAACCCCGTAACATCGTTTATACTAAACACGCCGGGGAAATTTGCAATGTGCCTTTTGTGGTCTTCGGTCATACAAATTATAAGGTCGCACTTTAACAGCAGTTTTGCGTCTATGCGTTTTGCCTTAAACCCGTAAGCGTTAAGCCCCATTTTTTTTAATGCGGTAAAAGAGTTCTTGCTTATTTTGTCGCCTTCTACCGCGCACAGCCCCGCACTGGACACGCGTATCCCCTTAACGCCCGCATTTTTTATTTTGCTTTTTAATATTATTTCTGCCATAGGGCTACGACATGTGTTGCCCGTGCATACAAATAAAACTTTAATAACGCTCATCCGCAAGACTTCCTTAACCTGTTGGTTATACCCAGATAAACACCGTCTTCTCTATCGAAAGATATGGCAATAATTATATCGGCTTTTTTTTCGCCTTCTAACAATTTGTCGTAAAGGTTAGACGCTATTTCCGAACCGGTGCTTCCCAATAAAAGTAAATTTTTATCTTTAAACAAATCTTTTAAATCGTCCGAACACATTATGTACGGCGTTAAACCCTGTTTCTCTTTTTCTAAGTACAGTTCTATCGCCTTGTCCGTTTGGGTTTTACCGAACAACGCAGTTTCGCACCTAGGTCTGTAATGCCTGTACTTTACACCCGGCGACTTAACCTTGTCGGTTTGTTTATGCTCGGCTATTTCGCAACACCCCACAACATGCTCTATCATTTCGCGAGTTACTAACCCCGCGCGTAAAATTCTGGGCGTCTTTTCGGTTACATCTAAAACGGTGCTTTCTATACCGCCGGAACATTTACCGCCGTCTAGTATCAGCGGAATTTTACCGTTTAGGTCGTTAAAAACATGCTCTGCCGTTACGGGGCTCGTATGCTTAGAAAGGTTTGCGCTTGGGGCTACTAGCGGAAGTCCTACGGCTTTTAACAGCCTTTGGCAACCTTTGTGCGAAGGCATTCTTACCGCCAGAGTATCTCCGCCACATACGGCTTCTTTAACTACCACTCCGCGACTGCGAAATACCAACGTTAAAGGTCCGGGCATAAATTTTTTTATTAACTTGTAAACGTAGGGTTGGTCTACATATACGAGTTTGTTTAAGTCGAATTTTTTATGCACGTGCGCAATCAACGGATTGTCCGACGGTCTGCCCTTTATTTCGAATATTTTTTTTACCGCTTGGCTGTCGGTACCTATACCTGCAAGCCCGTACACCGTTTCGGTAGGCATACCTATTACGCCGTTTTCGTTTAAGATTTTAACGCTTTCTTTTATGCTTTTACGGTCAATTTTTTTTATAAACGTTTCCATTAAAATATCTCGTCGTCGACGGACGTCGGCTGTTCTAAGTTAGGTACGGCTTCCGAATAATCGGGAAGTTCGGGTTCTTTTACGTTTGCCGAAACGGGCTTTTCTTGTTCGGTCGTTTCGGGTTCGCCCGTTTCGTAGTTTAAGTTTACGAACTTTGTACACTCGCCCTTAAAGTACAGTTCTACTATACCCGTAGGTCCGTTTCTGTGTTTTTCTATTATAATTTCGGCAACGTTGCGTTTTACTTTGCCTTCGTCTATTTCTTTTTCGGTAGCCGACTTATCGGGACGATGAATAAACATAACTATATCGGCGTCTTGTTCTATCGCACCCGATTCGCGAAGGTCGGCAAGTTGCGGACGACCTTTTCTGCTTTCTACCGCACGAGACAACTGCGACAACGCTATTACGGGCACGTTTAGTTCTTTGGCTAAAATTTTTAGATTACGCGATATGTTGGAAATTTCTTGCTGACGATTGTCTTCGCCCTTTTTTGCGTCGGAACTCATTAACTGTATGTAGTCTACCATTACCAAGTCTAAACCGCTTTTTCTTTTTAGACGGCGACATTTAGAAATAAGTTCTCTCGGAGTAACCGCCGCCGAATCGTCTATGTAAATTTTAGAATTGGACAGCAACTCTCTTGCCTTTGCAATCTTTAACCATTCGGTTTTGGTCATTCTGCCCTTTAATGCGTTTTCCATACTAACGCCGGCAACCGAACACATCATTCTTTGAACCAACTGTTCTTTGCCCATTTCCAGCGAAAACACGGCGCAAGTGTACCCTTGCAATGCAACCTGTTCTACAATGTTCATCGCAAGCGAAGTTTTACCTACCGCGGGTCGAGCCGCCAAAATTATAAGGTCGCTTTTTTGTAAACCGTTTAACTTGTTATCCAGCCCCTTAAACCCCGTTTTTATACCGCGATAACCCGAAGTGTCTTTAGACAGTTCGTCTAGTTTGGTCATTACGTCGGGGATAATAGAACCTATTTTTTTCATCGTGCTGGTGTCGGCGGTATTAGAAATGTCGTAAATTGTTTTTTCGGCAAACGCCAACGCCGAAAACTCGTCGGTACTCTTTTCGCTTTCTTGTATAATGTCAGCAGAACCCCTTATAAGTTTTCTTAACATACTGTCGCGCCTGACAATCTCGACATATCTTTGATAATTAGCCGAAGACGGCAAAACGTTGGTAAGTTGATTTATATACTCTATTCCGCCGACGGCTTCTAATTCTCCGCGTTTTTCTAACGCGTCGGAAAGCGTTACAAAGTCTACCGGCTGGTTTTCTTTTATAATAGATTCCATCGTGCTGAAAATGTATTTGTGCGATTCCGAATAAAAATCGTCTTCGGAAATCTGCGAACCTATTTCCGACTGAACGACAGCGTCCATCAAAACACAGCCCAATAACGACTGTTCGGCTTCTAAACTGTGTGGCATTTCGCCAAAGGTTTTTTCTTTTAAGTTACCACTGTTCTTTTGCATAACTTTCTCCACAAAAAGATTTACAATTCTATATAACGGTTTAATGCGTCTTCAAAAGTCTTAAACGCCATTTCGAAAGGCTGGGTCGTAGTAAGGTCTACGCCGGCTATTTTTAAAAGTTCTACCGGCCCGTTTGAATTACCCGAAGACAAAAAGTTAAAGTAATCTTTTACGGCAGGCTCGCCTTCTTGTAAAATTCTTTCGGAAATAGCAAGCGCGCTTACTATTCCCGTAGCGTATTTATAAACGTAAAACGCCCTGTAAAAATGCGGAATTCTAGCCCACTCGTAACTTATTTCGTCGTCGCTTACGACGTCGTCGCCGTAATACTTTTTGTTAAGTTCCAAATACTTTCGGCACATATCGTCTTTGGTCAAAGGCACCCCGTTTTCTACCGAAGAATGCGAATACTCTTCGAACTCGGCAAATTGCGTTTGTCTAAACAAGGTAGTTCTTATCATCTCTAATAAATACGATAACAAAAACTTTTCCGTTTTAATGTCTTTGGCGTCTTTTATAAGCGACTTGACAAGCAACACTTCGTTTACGGTACTAGCCACTTCGGCAACGAAAATTTTATAATCTGCCTTTGCATACGGTTGGTTTTTGTTTGAATAATAAGAATGTATGCTATGCCCCATTTCGTGCGCTATGGTAAACACGTCGTGCGTCGTGGGTTGATAGTTAAGCAAAACGTACGGGTGCGTGTCGTATGCACAGATACTGTACGCTCCGCTACGCTTTGCGGGTTTTTCTTCTACGTCTATCCAGCGTTCGCAATAAGCCTTTTTAAGTAAAGATTTATATTCTTCGCCTAAAACGGAAAGCCCGTTTATTACCAACTCGTACGCTTGGTCGTAATCTAATTTATAATCGGCGTCTTTTACGGTGGAAACGTACACGTCGTACATATGCATTTCCGTCAGCCCCAACGCCCTTTTCTTTTCGGACATATACTTGTGCAAAAGCGGAAGCGCTTCGGATACCGAAGATATTAAGTTTTTGTAAACTTGTTCGGAAATGTCTTCCGAACTTAAAGCGCACTCTAACGCGCTTTTATAATTTCTGGCTTTTGCCGTGTATACGTCTTTTTTTACGCTTCCGTAATAGGTTGCGGAAATAGTGTTTATAAAAGATATATACGACTTGTAATACTGCTTAAAAACTTTTTTTCTTAACGCCCTGTTAGGCGAGTGCATCAACGCCCCGTAGGTTCCGTGCGTAAGCGGTATTTTTTTAAACCCTGCTCTAACGCTCCCGAAAGTAAGGTCGGCGTTGTCGGTTTTTTCGAAAATATCTTTAAAACTAGAAAACACTTCGTAACTTCCGGCAAGCAGTTTTTCTTGTTCTTCCGATAAAACGTGCTTTTTTTCTTTTAGTATGCACGACAGTTGGTAATCGTAATCTAAAAGTTCGGGATTTTTAATAAACTGTTTTAAAACGCTTTCGTCTAGCGATATTAGTTCGGGCGTTATAAACGCCGTGTTTTGGGCGTATTTAACCGACAAACTCTGTACCTTAGAGTTTAGCGAATCGAACATTGCGTCTACGGTGTTTTCGTCGTGCTTCATATGTGAATACACCGCAAGTTTTTCTAACTTTCTGTCAACGCTTTCTTGCTTTTTCATACACTCTAAAAAGACTTTTGCGTCGCCGAGTTTACCCTTAAACTCCGAAAAATCTAAATTATCGCTTACTTCTTTGTAATCTTGTTCCCAGTCTTGTACGCTTTTGTAAATATCTTCGGTCGCCCAATTTCTGTTTTGCATAACCAACTATTCTTCCTTGTCTAAAATTTGATAACTAAAAAGCACGTTTCCCTGCGTTATGAATTTGACGGTGGCGTTTTCGGGTATTTCGGGAAACGGCAACTCGTAAAACACCCACACCTTTCTTTCGTAATAATCGTTTTTGAATTTATTCCACTGCAAAAACACAAGCGCCTTTACGTCTACGCCGTCTTTGGTGGCAAGCGTATCGTCGTACTCGAAAAAGTTCGCTTCGAATTCTTCGCGCAAACCTTCGCTTAAATTTTTGCACATAGCGTAATACTTGTTTACCCTTTTAAACTTTATTCCTAAATACAAAAAAGAAAACACGGTCATAATAAAAGTCAAAACGTACTCTACGATTTTTATAACCGTAATCTTTTCCGAAGCGTAAGGCAGTTGCATATACCTTACCAACACCACCACGCTTAAAGCGACATATAACGCAAGCGCGATTAAATATACGGTCAACGTTTTTTTTCTTTGAACTTTTGCCTGTTGTAAATATTCTTGCTTAAAATACTCGGTCATACGTTTCACCTATTTATAATCCGTTCTTACTTTTTTTAAGCCGTCTTTGGTTTTTAAAAACAATTCGTACTTGTCCGAATACTCCGCCATAACGTAAGACGGATTGTTTTTTACCGCATAATACTTTGGCTGTTCGACGGGTTTTACGGTTTTTTCTAAACTCTCGCCGTCGTCTTTGACGGACGGAACTTCTGTCTTTTCTGCCTTTTCGGGACTGGGTTGATTTACTATTTTAACGCGTTTGTTTTTTTTGCCTATACCGAAAACGTTTTTAACCGTTTTAACTACGGCATACATAACCGACAACGCAACCGCAACGTAAAAAAC
>CAYYYD010000009.1:0-17525 GCA_964475885.1 uncultured Christensenella sp. | reverse complement strand
CGTAACACGCCGTTCGGGTTAAACGACCAATCTTCTACCACGCCCAATATGTCGTCTAGTTTGCATACGCCGTAAATTCTGCTGTCGCTACTGTTTTCTCGGTTATCGCCTAAATAAAAAACTTCGTCTTCGGCTAAGATACGTTCTCCTTCCCAATTTATATTATCGGTACAGCCTTGTTCCGAAAGATATTCTTCTTCTAGTTTTTTACCGTTTAAAACGACGTACCCGTCTTCTATTTTTACCCTGTCGCCCGAAACGGCTATGGCACGTTTAATAAGCAACTTTTCGCCGTTACCCACGGTTTTTTTTATTATAACAATATCGCCGTTTTTAGGCTTTTTAAAAGAGTTGACCGTTAAAACGTCGCCCGAGTGTACGGTGGGTTCCATAGAAGCGCCTTCTACCACAACGTTAAAAAACACTTCGCTTAGCATAAAGAAAGCCAAACAAAGAACGGCAACCAAAACGGCTATAAAAATTAAAAACCGTTTATTGCTTTTTTGTTCTTTTATTCTTTTTTCTTTTATACTGTCGCTGACTTTATACATTTATGCTTCCTTACCGCGTTTTGTTTTAAGCCCAAACTATGTTGTTTATAAGATGCTCGCCTTCCGCATCGAAAACAACCGCCTGAATTTTATCGAACGATTTTAAGCCCATACCTTCTTCGGTTTTAAAATCCGACTTTTCTAGCTTAATGTTATGCCAAGCGTTTACGCCCGACACTTTTATTCTGGAAACGTATTCGATTTTACTGCCCGAAAAATCGGAAATGAGTTTTACCGTTACCACGCTGTCTTCTTTAACGAACAAGTCGAACATTAAAATGGCGTCTTCTTTGGGCTTAAATTTATTTAGTGACAAACTAAACGTAAGCAATCCGCCGAAACAACAAATTCCGTTTATACCCATAGGGCCTTTCTTTATTTTAACGGTATTGTCGGCTACGATATTAAGCCCCGAAGGTTTAACCTTCGTTTCGCGCGCACAGGTTATTAACCCGCGACCGTGCTCTGTTCTAGAAGAATATATTACGTTGGATTTATACGAAAGGTTTACGTCTTCGGGTTTGAATTTTCTGCACAAAACACACGAACCGACCGCATAACCCGATTTATACACCGCTCTCGAAAAGAATATGACTTCGCCCGATTCTTTATACGGAAGGTAAGTAAACGAAAAACTGCCGTCGGGGTTTTCTTTACCGTCGGAAACCTTTACCCAGCACCTTAAAGCAGGTGTTTCTATTTGCTCGGCAACGTAAACGCTTACGCTTTCTAAATCGGTTAAGTCGGGTTTTACCGTAACGTTTAACATACCGTTAAAAATTTCGCCTTCTATATCCGTTTGCTTGGGTAATTCTTGTTTTCCGTTTTTTAAATACTCCGAAAGGAAAATCTCCATAGTCTTTACCCCGTCGGTATTGATTACTTCCCTTGCGTCTATCGAATAGTCTATCGAAGAGTATATTTCGGAAGGAATTCTCGACAGGGTGTCGTAAGCACGGTCAAAGTCGAAACGACCGGAATTGGTTGCCACCAAAATCAGCGACGGACATTTAACGTGCAACGCATACGACTGCGGTTCTATACAAGCAAGGTAAGTTAGTTGTTCGCTAGAAAACTCCGGCACTTCGCCCGACTTAAACTTGTTCATTCCCGAATACGCTTTCCAGCCTGCGTTCATTACGAAACAAGCGCAGTCTAAACCCGTTTCGGTTGCCGAAAGGTGCCACAGCACGGTAGAAGCGTCGCCGATACCCACGGCGCCGATTTTAGTAACGTAGTCTAAACTTTTAAAATAGTCTAAAACGTACCTTGCGGTAATGCCCCACTCGTACCAAGGCGAATTTTTGGCGTTGCCCTTAACCTTGTCCAAAGAGTCGAAACAGTTTTTATAGTTTACGCCCGACAAAGATTCCGGATAAACCGAATGGTTACCGTTAATACCCGAATCCCCTGCGTAGTCGAAAGTAATAGCCGAGTACCCCCGTTCTGCCAAATGAATAATAAAGTTTTCGTCGGCGGCGTCTTTGAAATCTTGAATAACGAAAACGCCCGGCATTTTGCTTTTTTGTCTGTTTCTTGCAAGAACGGTATAAATTTTTACTTCGCCGTCAGACAGAGTTCTGCCTTTAATATAAAACCTTGACAGAACAACGTCGCCGTTTACGAACTCGCCGATGGGTTCGATTTCGGGCGAATGTTCTAAAACAAAGTCTTCCCATAAAGTTATCGGAGTAAACAATTCGTTTGCCATAAAATAAGTCGTCTCCCGTTCAACTAAAAAGCGACGCAAAAAATTATCGGTTTTAGTTGATTTTTGGTTTATATTCGTTTATAATATTTTTTACCGCCGATTTCTCGGCGAAGATTTTTTACGTAAACGCGTACGTCTATATATCTAGTCTTTATATTATATAACATAAGCGTACAAAAGTGCAAGCATTTTTTAAATTTGCTATGATTTGGTGGTAAATATGACGTGTTTTTATTCTAAGGAATTTTCGGTAAAGGCGTTTACCGACGTAGAAAACGCCTTTATTCAAGAATTTATGCCCATTTCCGACGGCGACGCCGTAAAGGTTTACCTTTACGGGCTTTTCCTTTGTAAAAATCCGCAATACGACCAGTCGCTTTCGGACATTTCCAAAACGCTTAACTTAACCGAAGAACGGGTTTTGTCGTATTTTAAGTTTTACGAAGAATTCGGTATAGTGTCGGTAATATCCGCAGACCCGCTTTCGGTAGAATTTTTGCCCGTTAAAAACTCGGTAAACGCAAAACCCCGAAAATACAAGGCAGAAAAGTATTCGGAATTTACAAAAGGCGTTCAAACCATTTTGACTTCTCGTATGATAATGACTTCGGAGTACCGCGAATACTTCGATATTATGGAAACGTACGGAATCAAACCCGACGCAATGCTTATGATTATTAAGTACTGCGTAGACAGAAAGGGTAACGACATAGGCAAAAATTACATAATAAAAGTCGCAAAAGACTTTGGCGCACGCGGTATAATCACCGTAGAAAAGGTAGACAAAGAATTGTCTTCTTACGTACCCAGAACAGCCGAACTAGAAAAGATTTTAAAGGCGTTATCGCTTAAACGCTTACCCGACATAGACGATTTGAAACTGTACAAAAAATGGACTAACGATTTGAATTTCGAAAGCGAGAATATTATTTTTGCCGCAACGAAAATCAAAAAAGGCGGTATGGAAAAACTAGACGCCTTTTTATTGGAACTGTATTCTACAAAGCGTTTCTCTAAAAAAGAAATAGACGCATACAGCGAACAAAAAGCACAAACCTATCAGTTGGCAATAAAAATAAACAAGGCACTGTCCGTTTACGTAGACGTTATAGACACCGAAATAGACACCTATCTAAACAAATGGCTAGCGTACGGGTTTACCGACCAAACGCTTTTGTTTATAGCGTCGCATTGCTTTAAGTCGGGCAAAAACTCGCTTTTAGATATGGACGAACTGATAGAAACTTTGCGCAACCGCGGTTTTATAGATTTAACCAGCGTAAACGACCATTTCGAGTCTATTAAAAAGACAGACGAATTTATATCTAAGCTGTTATCCGTCGCAGGCGTAAGCCGTCGCCCCACCCCGTGGGACAGAGAGAACGTTGCCATGTGGACGAGTTGGAATTTTTCGGAAGAAATGATTTTAGAGTCGGCTAGGCTTTCGGCAGGCAAAAGTTCGCCCGTCGCGTATATGAACGGCATTTTGTCTAATTGGAAAAACAACGGTATATTTACCCTTTCCGACACGACTAAGTCAACCGACAGCGCAAACGTAAATTCTCAAGAAGCGTATAACCGAGAGTACGAACGTCGCAGAAACAACGCCGTCGCTTTGGCGCAAAAGAATACCGAAAAGGCAATGGAAATAGAAGGCTTCCCCCAAGTGTACGAGCGTATTTTCAGTATAGAAAAAGACCTTGCGTTTGCCGAAATTTCCGACAACCAAACTCTGCTAAAAAGTTTAGAACAAGAAAAACAAGGTCTTACGTTAAAAGCCGAAGAACTGTTAAAAACCGTCGGTTTAAAACTCGAAGACCTGTCGCCAAAATATTCTTGCAAAAAATGTAACGACACGGGCTATGTCGGAACGCACCGTTGCGACTGTCTGTAACGCCGTTCGTGGTGTTTTTACAACGCCACCCTTTGCTTATTTAATTTAATTTTATTTTTATTTAAACTCGACTTTTGGGTTCACATCAAAAGTCGAGTTTTTTTATTTATAAAACCGATTGAAAAAAACAATAAAGTGTGCTATACTAATTTCGCCAAACAAAACTAAATAATTTAAAGTGGCTAATCGAAGGTATCGCTATACCCTTTTTGTCTACCAAACTCCCGTTATTATAATTTGTAAAAAATGCAAATTCCGAATGGGAGTGATTGGTCATTCTTATTTAGTTTTGTTTGGCGACAACGGAGTTTGCGTTTTATGTGCGTTGACTTCGGTTGGCGCACTTTTTTTAAGGTGCGACTTTACTAAAAGAAGAGCATCACAAATGAAAGTTTTAAGTTTATTCGACGGAATAAGTTGCGGTTTATTGGCGTTAAACAAATGCGGAATAAAAGTCGATAGTTATTTTGCTTCGGAAATCGAGCCAAACGCAATAAAAGTAGCGCAAAAAAACAATCCCGACATTATCGAAATCGGCGACATTTCTAAAATATCGTACAAAAACGGCGTTCTCTATACGCCCGAAAAAAACTACCAAGTCGGTCATATAGATTTGATTTGTGGCGGAAGCCCCTGCACCAATTTTTCTTTTATCGGGCACGCTAACGGTATGAGTTTGGGCGATACCGAAATTTTATCGTTAAAACAATACCTAAAACTAAAAGAGCAAAATGCGGTTTTTGACGGGCAGTCTTATTTGTTTTGGGAATATTGCCGATTATTAAACGAAGTAAAGCCCGACTTTTTTCTTTTAGAAAACGTAGTAATGGCTAAAAAATGGGAAGAAGTCATTACAAAATCGCTGGGCGTTAACCCCATAAAAATAAACAGTTCGCTTTTATCTGCGCAAAACAGACCGCGGTTGTATTGGACAAACATTAAAGGCGTTTCTCAACCGAAAGACAAAAACGTAGTTTTAGACGATATTTTATTAGACGACGCCGACGCAAAAGACGTTTCTTACTGCCTAACCGTTAAACGATGTTTTTCTAGATTAGTTAAAAAGTACGGATATATACCCGAAAGGTTTAACGCATACAACTCTTCTAGGCTAAGCAACAAGGCGTGCACACTGTCTAGGGGAAGTATGATTACTTCTTCTTGTGCGACGTTATTGTTCGTTAAAGTAAAAAACGGCGTTCATACCGTAAAGAAAGGTATTCTTAACGGTACTTATAAAACGCCCTTAAAAGACGGCAACTATAACATAAGAAGACTTAACATAACCGAAATAGAAAGACTGCAAAATCTTCCCGACGGATACACCGATTTACAAGGTATAAGCAAACAAAAGCGAACGGAAATGATTGGCAACGGCTGGACGGTAGATGTAATAAGCCATATCTTTTCTTTTATGCGTAACAAAAAAAACACTTTGCAAAAGACGTAAAAAGACCGACGAAAATTTTTCGTCGGTCTTTTTATTCGTAAATCTAATATAAAAATCTTTTTAGTCTTCTATTCTTATGCAAGCGTTTACCTTGGCTACTTCTTCTAGTTCGGTAAGTTTGTCTAGAGTTTTTCTTAAAGCGCTTTCTTTACATTCGTGGGTGGTAATAATAATTTCGGCATAACCGTCTGCGTAAGAAACCTGTTTTACTTCTTTAATGCTTAACTTGTTTTTGGCAAACACGCCAGTAAACTTTGCAAGCACGCCCGCTTGGTCTTTAACCGACAAACGTAAATAATACTTGGTGCAGAAATCCGAAACGAACTTAGTTGCGCCGTTACCCCTTTCGGAATTATCGAAACTTGCGTAATAGTAATCGCTGTGCTTAGACGCGTATATTACGTCGGAAACGATTGCCGAACCGGTAGGAAGCGCTCCTGCCCCCCTTCCGTACAGCATAACTTCGCCTACGGCATCGCCTTCTAAAAACACTGCGTTAAAAGAATCGTTTACGGTAGACAGCGGATTGTCAGAATGTATAAACGTGGGGTGAACCCTTACTTCTATACCCTTGTCGGTGTTTTTGCCTATTGCAAGCAACTTTAAGGTATACCCCATTTCTTTGCCGTAGTTAATGTCTTGTACGCTTACGTTGGTAATACCTTCTCTGTAAATGTTGTCTATGCAGATTTTGGTGTTAAACGCCAGGCTCGATAAAATAGAAAGTTTATACGTCGCGTCAAACCCTTCTACATCGGCAGTCGGGTTTGCTTCGGCATAGCCTAGTTTTTGCGCCTGCTTTAAGGCATCGTCGTAACCTACGCCTTCGTACGCCATTTTGGTTAAAATATAGTTGGTGGTGCCGTTAATAATACCCTTAATAGACTTAATGTTGTTGCCCTGCATACCTTCTTGTAGCGTTCTTATAATGGGAACACCGCCTACGCAACTTGCTTCGAAGAAAAGCCCTACATTGCTTTTTTTAGCCTGTTCTTCCAGTTCCGGCCAGAATTTTGCAAACAACTCTTTATTAGAAGTAACTACCGACTTTCCGCTTTTTAAAGCTTTCATAACAAAAGTTTTTGCAGGTTCTATACCGCCGATAACTTCTACCACTATATCTACGTTGGGGTTGGTAACCACTTCTTCTATGCTAGAAGCGATAATCGATTCGTCGCAACCGAGCGACAACGCGCGCTCTTTACTTTTTTCTAATACGCTTTCTACGGTAACATCTAGGCTTTGCGTCTTTTTAAAATACTCTTTGTTGTCGGTAAGAATTTTATACGTTCCACCGCCTACGACACCCAGCCCTAAAATGGCAACTCCGACTTTCTTCATAAAAACTTCTCCTTTTATCTGTTAAGTTCGTAAATTCGCCTTAAACCGTCTAGCGTAAGCGTTCTGTCTACGCACGAAATCGACCTAACTTCTTTTGCAATAATTTCACCCAGACCGCCTGTCGCAACGACCTTGATATCTTCTAATTTAAGTTCTTTTTTGATTTTTTTAATGATGTTGTCTACCAGACCGCTAAACCCGAATATAATACCCGACTGCATACAGTGTTTGGTGTTTTTACCTATTACCGTGCCGGGCGAATCTAGTTCTACCATAGGCAACTGCGCCGTTTTGGAAACCAGCCCTTCTAACGAAGTTTTAATTCCGGGCGCTATTACCACGCCAAGCAACTCGCACTTTTCGCTTATAACGTCAAAGGTGGTTGCCGTGCCGAAATCTATTACGATAATCGGACCGCCGTACTTAGTGTGCGCCGAAACGCTGTTTACAATTATGTCGGCGCCGACTTCTTTGGGGTTGTCGGCTTTAATGTTTAAGCCCGTTTTAACGCCCGGACCAACTATTAAAGGCGAAATTCCAAAAAAGAATTCGCACATATGACATATGGTATAGTTAAGCGCAGGAATAACCGACGACAAAATTATGCCGTCTATATCGGTTTTTTTAATACCCCTGTCCGACAAAAGCCCTACGAGAACCGAGCCGTATTCGTCTGCCGTACGAGAAATTCTAGAAGACACCCTAAACGACGCTACAAGCGTATCATCCTTAAAAACGCCGTACTTTATGTTGGTGTTTCCCATATCTATGGCAAGTAACATATTTCCACCTATTTTTCTATATACTTAAAATTACGGTATGAATTGCCGGAGCGACCAGCAAATTTATGCCTAATTCTATAAGAAAGTTTACGCCCGCGCAAACGATTATCAAAAAATACATAACGCCCACGCCCTGTGCCGAAGAAAGCACGGCTATGCTGTCGTACATAACAAGCGCGCCCAATATAAATATCGCAGTGTTTACGACGGGAACGACGGCAGAAGCCAAAAACGTTGCGGCGTACTTGTTTTTTGTGCTTAACAGTTTATACGTCAAACCACCCAATACGCCTGCCACGGTTATTTTTACCGTGCAAACCAAAAACGTAAGTACGGGGTGTTGCGTAAATAAAAAATTAGTAAACGCATCTACGCCCGTTACACCGAACACAAACGTCATTAAACCGCTTATCAACCCCAAAATCAAACCGCCCCGAGCACCCAAAAGCAGTGCGCCCAAAACTATGGGAATAAGCGTTAAATTAACGCTTGTAACGATTTTGAACACCGTACCCAAAAGATTGAGTACGACAAGCAAAGTCGTAAGTATGGCAAGATAAACTACGTTCTTGCCGGTAAAAAAACCTGCGTTGCTATTCATTTTAACCTCCAATCGAATTTCCGTATAGCCGACGGAATATCCGTTGTAAAAAAAATTTTACCGTTTAACAAAGTCGGAATGTTTAGATTTCCGCTTTACGGCAAAATTATTTTAGCACAAAAAAATTTTTCTTGCAATTAAATAGGCGCCCTAATGTAACAATTTTAGACGTTTTTGATTATATTGATACTAGAATGCTTCGCCGAAAACAAAAATTTTACATAGGCGGAGACGGTTATTACTTTGGAGGTAAATTTATGAACGGTTTTGACTTATTCGCCGGAAACAACTGTTGCTTATGGATTTTGATAATATTGTTTATTATCTGTCTTTGCAAAAGCGGTTGTTTAAACGGACTCTTTAACAGTTGCTATTGTCTGCCTGTGGCGTTGCTTCTTATCTGTTGTTGCGCAAAAGGTAACGGAAACCTTTTCGGCAACTTAGGTTGTGGCTGTAAATAACTAATCAAAAAGCGGGGTTCGTAAAGTAACCCCGCTTTTTTCGTTTTTTAAAATTTTAGTCTTTTTCGTTGGTGCAGTTCCAAGTTTTAAAACGTTCTTTTAATACGTCTAAATGCGCTTCGCATTCTATACGGTGTGCAAACAACTGGTCTTTATACTCTTCTGCCACGACTATGTCGTAAAAATCCATTTTAGTACAAAACTCGCGCCAGCCGTCCAACCACTTTCCGTCTTTTAAACTTTGGTTTCTTGTGTTAAATCCGCCCGTAATTTCGGCTTTTTCTTGTTCGTTAGCCAAACGAATACCCAAGCCGTCGGCAACGCACGGAATAAATTTGATTTGTGCCGACTTGCCCTTTTGCAAGTCTAACTCTACAAGCAAGCCGTCGTTCCAACCTTCTTGATGAGAGTATTCTTTTTTAATAAAATGAAAGTTTCCCTGCCCGTACAAAATATGCCCGTCGTTAAACTTTTCGTAACAACCCACGCAATGACTATGCTGACACAAAACCACGTCTGCGCCGTGCTTTACCATAGACCTGCAAGCCTTTAACAGCCTTGGCGACGGGTATCTACATTGTTCTTTTCCGCCGTGATAGGTTACGATAACGAAGTCGGCTTGTTTTTTCGCTTCCGCTATATCGTCGTTAGTGTCGTACGGGTCGTACGGTCTTGCACCGCACCTGTCGGGTAACGCGTAAGAATACTCGTGTTCGCACACGGCAATGACTATAACCTTTATTCCGTCTTTTTCTATAATCAGGTTTTTACGAGAATCTTCTTCGTTTTCGCCCACACCCGTATAATTAAGCCCGTATTTTTCGAGTTCTTTTATAGTGTCTTTTAAGCCTTCTTTACCGAAATCGAATATATGATTATTAGAAAGTCCGCAATCGGTAACGCCTGCGTCTTTTAGGGTTTTACCCGTTCCGAACGGCGATTTTAGGTTAGGACCGCACTTTAAAATTTTAGTGTCTTTGTCTGTAATCGCAGTTTCTAAATTGATTATGGTTCTGTCTGCCGAACGCATAACGTCGGCAACGTCGTTAAACACGGCGTTTGCGTCGCCCTTTGCAAAAAGTTCTGCGCTGTCTACTACGGATATATCTCCGCCGATAACGATTTTCATTTTTTATTTCCCCTTTCGGTTAAAATTTACCAACCCATTTTGGCGGTTTCTTCGTTTAGCGTTTTCCAAACAAGGTCTTTGCACCACCAGTGCGCCTTGTCGGTAACGACAAGCTTGCATTTGTCGGAAACGTTTTCTTTCTCGTAAATCTTTTTAACCGTTTCAAACGCGTCTTTTACACCGTTTATCGGGAAAATTCTATCGCTAATACCTGCAAACACAACAAAGTTTCTGGGTGCGATAAGGCACGCCAAGTCTTGCATTTCGAAGTGAGTGTAAGCGTTAGGGATATAGTTACATGTGCAATGGTAAACGTCTAAAATAGAAGTAGCGTAAGAACAGAACGCGCAACTCGGTGCCGAAAGTTTAATTCTTTCGTCCATACAGCCTGCATAAAAAGACATAGTACCGCCGCCCGAATTACCGGTAATAAGAATTTTGTCGGTGTCTAGCATATCGAAAGACGGCAAAATATCTATGGCTTTTTGTACGTCCCATACCCTTTCGCCCAAGGTGGTTCTTCCTAGCATCATACCCGTAGAAGACGGAAATTCGCACATACGAACATCGAACGTATGACGAGAAGTGGTTCTTTCACCCATAGCGCGTTGTTCTATGCAAAGGGTTGCGTAGCCGTTTTTAACAGCCTGAACGCCGAAATCTCCGCGGGTTTCTATGTACTCTTTATCGCCTTCTACCTTAGGTACGCCGATAGAATTATGAAAGCCCGAAGAGTGTCCTTGCAATATTATTGCCACGGGATACTTTTGTTTGCCCGTGTCGGGTATAAGTAAATAACAAGGAACGACCGCCCCTATTTCGCTTTCAAAGGTAAAGCGTATGCGTTTGTACCCGTCCATTTGTTCTTCGCTTTCTATCATCGGGTCAAGCGGACAAGCGTTTGCTTCTATGTTTGCCATACCTAAAAGTTCGTAAAGTTTGTCTTTTACCTTCTTTTTATATTCCGGCGAATAAGTTTTTTCGTCGAACCGCATATCTTGTTTAATCGACTTTTTTAAAAGCATATGACAAAGGTCGCCGTCGATTTCTCTTTTACCTTTTTTTAACTCGTATTTTTGCATAATATTCTCCTAAACCGTTTTTATTGTTAAATCAGTGATACTCTTTTAAGTATGCTTTGGTGTTTTGCACCATAGTGTCGAACAATTCTTTTGCCTTATCTAACGGCAATCTCATTTGCGGGTCGGTAGTAAATACCGCAAACGCCTTGTCTAAACTTCTTTCGGCTATCGCCTTGTCAAGAGCGTCTACTTCGCCGGCTACCCTTGCCACCAAAGAATATATTTCGGTGGGGATATTGCCTGCGAATACGGGGTTTAGTTCGTCCGTTCTGAATGTTGCGTTTGTTTCTACTATCGTGCCTATCGGCAGGTTGGGAATTTGACCATAGTTAGGAACGTTTACGTTGGTAATTAAATCGCGTAAACCCAACAACGCGCGAATTTGTTCTACTCCTTCTTCGCCCGAATCGAACAACGTTGCCTTACGTTCTCCACTAACGTACTGCGCCGTCAACTCTATCGCTTCTTTTAAAGTTTTCTTTCTGTAAGCGACATCGGTCAGCGCGTATTTCCATTCTTCTACGCAAGCCTTGTCGTCTAGGTACCAACTAGGCGGACAAAACTCTGCCAAGTGTCTGTCCCCTGCGGCGGCGATATACCCGAAACGTTTAAACAAGTCCATCTTAACCCTTTCGGCGTGTCTCCAAACACTGTTAAAGTATTCGCCTTCGAACTCTTCTAAAAACCCGTCTTTGTAATATTTTTCTACAAATTGCGGATACGCCTTAAACAGGTCTTTACCGCGACAGGTTGCCGAAGTAAGCCAAGTAAAGTGGTTTATGCCTACTACGTTTACTTTTACTTCTTCTCTCTTAACGTCTTTCATTCCGAAAATTTCTTCGGCAAGTTTTACCAAAAACCTTTGCGTGCCGAACACTTCGTGGCAACAACCGAACGCCTTGATTTCGGGGAACACCCTGTAAAGCGTTTTTACGCACAATGCCATAGGATTGGTATAGTTAATTACCCACGCTTGCGGACAACACTTTTTAATTGCAAGACCTATTTCTTCGAACATAGGCCCCGTACGTAGCGAGCGGATAATACCGCCAAGCCCCGTGCTGTCGCCGACGGGTTGATAAATTCCGTATTTTTCGGGCGAGTGAACGTCCGATTCCATTTCGTCGTAAGTGCCGGGCGTAATGGAAATAACTACGAAATCGACGCCCTTTAAAGATTCTTCCAGCGTGTCTGCCACAACGTACTGCCATTTAGACTTTACGCCTTCTGCCTGATTGTATCTTTCGCCGACGATTTTATTGTCTTCGGCAGAAGATTTATCTATGTCGTACAGTCTGACTTCTCCGCATACGTCTTCGGCTTTTACCAAGTCGTTCATAAGCCTTCTTGCCCACGCCCTAGAACCACCGCCGATATATGCGATTTTAACGTCTTCTACTCTGTTACCGTAATGTTTCATAATGCTTCCCCTTTTGGTTAGACTTTTTGTCTTTTATTTTTTTTTGCGATATTCTCGCTTTTATTCGTTGTTTATTGCCTTAAAAAAATTATTTCCACAAATCGCTTAAATCGTTTGCCGTTGCGATAAGGCTGTGGTACCACACGTTTTTATACTCTAAAACGGGCATTTCCAATTCCGGAATCGACTGAACTTTACCGTCTAAATAATCTCTTAAAACGTTCATACAGTTAGAAAGCCTTTGTTTTAGACCGCCTATTCTTATGTCTTGAACTTCGAACCCTTGCGGTTTGTTGTCGGTATACCAAACCGTACGCATAGAATTGTAAAACTTGTCTGTACGTTTAAGCAGTTCGGGGTAGGTTTTGTATGCAATTAGTTTAAGTTCTTCTTTATTGTTTTCTAAATACGCCTTTCTGGTGCGTATAGACAAGTCGAACTTTAATTCTAAAACCGAAGAAAGGTTTTTATAACACTCGAAAATATACCCGTACTCGCCCGTATGTTTACTAGCGTAGGCAAGTTTTCTGGTGTACTTTTTGTAGTTAGAAGCGTACTCTACGGGAAGACCGCTGTCCATTCTGCCGACGAACGGGTCGTTGTACAACGATTCTTTGGCAAGCGCTTCGGTGTCTTTGGTAAACGGCATATTAACTAAATCTGCCGTCATATACGTGTCGAACTTTATACCGAAAGTTTGGTAAAATTTTTCTTTAATGTCTTTTAAATCGTAATTGCCGTAAAAAGCTTCTGCCGAATAGAACAATGCAGGCAAACACGCAAAAGGCGAACATTCCCTTCCGTCGTCGCCCCAGATAGTAAGCATAACGTCTGTAACGCCGTTTTCTTGCATACTTAAAAGTGCCGACTTGGTATTTTTTATTCCCCTAATATTATAGGGTGCAAACCCCCTTTCCGACCACATTCCGCCTGCAAACCCTATGTTATCGGATAAAATTTTGTGCGCTTTTACATTGGTGTCGTACCACTTTTTTGTGGTACCGCAGTAGTCCCAGTAAAAAAGTTTTACGTTTTTAGGCACGTAATTTTTAACTTCTTTTAAACCGTCTACGATTTTTTCGTCTAGTTTTTCTACGTAGTAACCGCCGTCTAAAACTTTACGGAAAAACATATCGCCCCACATAGAAACTTTAAACCCGTACTTGTCCGTAATTTTTAAGATTTTGGACAAATGCTCGTTCATTATTTTAAAAGACTCTACGTAGCCGTGCTTGTCTAAATAATTTCCGCGACCAAGCCTTCTGGCTTCGTCTAAACCGACATTAAGATTTTCCGTACGGAAACACTCGTGCATGGTCTTAACCATTTTTTCTATCAATTCATACGTACGCGGTTCGCCTACAAGCAAAACATTATCCATATCGCGAACGTCTAAATATGCGTCCCACTTAAACATTCTGTCTAAATGCGCAAGCGTTTGAATACAAGGTATAACTTCTATTCCGATAGAATAACAATAATCGTCTATCGACTTTAATTCTTCTTTGGTATATCTACCGCGTTGATGCCCGAAAAACGGTTCGCCGTCTATTTGATACACGTCTTCCATATAAAGGTACAACGTGTCGTAACGCATTTTCTTTAATACGTTTGCAAAGTCTTTTACCCTTTCGGGTTTCATTACGCCGTTACGCGATAAGTCTATCATCGCGCCAAGCCGTTTTTTGCCCATTTTTTCTCCTTTTTGCAATTATGCCGAATATTAGTAATTATATTATACCACCCCCCCCCCCAGAAATTTCAAGGGTTTTATAAAAAAAATAATTAGGTTTTTTTTAATTGTTTCGGGGGTAGCGTATATTAAAAAAATACACCTTAAAAATACGTATATCGACATACATTTTTAAGGTGTAAAAGTAATTTTAATCTAAACCTTTGGCTTTGCGTTTTAAACGCATTTCGGTGTTTAAAGTCTTTTTTCTTATACGAATGTTTTTAGGCGTAATTTCTAAAAGTTCGTCGTCGCCCAAAAACTCCATCGCTTCTTCTAGGCTCATAATTTTGGGCGTTTCTAACCTAAGCGCGTCGTCGGAACCCGAAGCACGGGTGTTGGTAAGGTGTTTTTTCTTGCAGACGTTTACCGAAATGTCTTCGCTTTTCGGCGACACGCCAACAACCATACCTTCGTATACTTGAGTGCCTGCGCCTATAAACAGTTGCCCCCTGCCTTGTGCGTTAAACAAGCCGTACGTTACGGCTTCACCCGTTTCGAACGCAACCAAAGAACCGGTAGAACGCCTTTCTATTTCGCCCTTAAATTCTTCGTAACCGTAACTTATGGTGTTAAACACACCTTCTCCGCGCGTTTCGGTTAAAAATTGGCTTTTGTACCCGAAAAGTCCGCGTGCGGGAATTTTGAACTCTAAACGAATTCTGTTACCTACGTTTTCCATTTGTAGCAGTTCGCCCTTTCTTATGCCCATACTGGAAAATACCGTACCCGTTTTGTCTTCGGGAACGTCTACAACCAACTTTTCTATCGGTTCTAAAATCTTTCCGTCTTTTTCTTTGTACAATACCTTGGGCGCGCCTACCTGAAATTCGTAACCTGCTCTACGCATTGTTTCTATTAAAATGGAAAGGTGCATTTCTCCGCGACCGCAAACCCTGTACGCGTCGGCAGAATCTGTTTCTTCTACTCTTAAAGACACATCTTTTAACCTTTCTTTAAAAAGCCTGTCCCTTAAATGTCTTGTGGTAACATACTTGCCTTCTTTACCGGCAAACGGGCTGTCATTTACCATAAACGTCATTTCTACCGTCGGCTCGGAAATGGTAACGAAAGGTACGGGTTCTACCTTGTTCGGCGAACATACCGTATCGCCGATAGAAAGTTTTTCTAGTCCGCTTATGCAAACTATGTCGCCGGCTTTTATGGTGTCCGTCTGAACACGGTTAAGACCTTCTATCTGATACATACTTACAAGTTTACCGCTATCGCCTACCGAAGGTATGTTGTAGTTGCACGTTTTAACGTCCATATTAACGGTCGCTTGTCCGCGTTCTACCCTGCCTATACCTATAACGCCCACATACTCGCTGTAATCTATAGAAGAAACAAGCATCTGAAATTCGCCGTCTAGGTCTACTTCTTGCGGTTCGAAATAATTTATAATAGCGTCGAACAACGGGGTTAGGTCTTTACCGGGTACTCGATAATCTGTGGTCGCCGTGCCGTTTCGCCCCGAGCAATAAATAATAGGGCTGTCGATTTGTTCGTCGCTGGCGTTTAAATCGAATAAAAGCTCTAAAATTTCGTCTTGAACTTCCGACAACCTTGCGTCGGGACGGTCGATTTTGTTTACCACTATTATAAGTTTATGGTTAAGTTCTAACGCCTTTTGCATTACGAAACGTGTTTGTGGCATAGGACCTTCGCAAGCGTCTACCAAAACCAATACGCCGTTTACCATTTTTAGTACGCGTTCTACTTCTCCGCCGAAATCGGCGTGTCCGGGCGTATCAACGATATTTATTTTTACGCCGTTATAAAATGCCGAAGTGTTTTTGGCAAGTATGGTTATTCCCCTTTCTCGCTCTAAATCGCCCGAATCCATAACCCTGTCCATAACTTCTTGATTGTCGCGGAATATTCCGCCCTGCTTTAACATCTCGTTTACCAAGGTAGTTTTGCCGTGGTCTACGTGCGCGATAATCGCTACGTTTCTTACGTCTGTTCTTTTCAAAATATTAGCCTCTCTTAAAATGTAATTTGTTTTTATAATTCAGATAAAAGCGCAACCAAAGTTTTTGCGTCGCATATTTCACCGCGCAAAACGGCTTCTTTTAATTGTTTTTTGTCTACCCAAACCGCGTCTAAAAACTCGCCGTCGTCTAGGTGCGCCTGCGTTTTTACGGGGTTTACCGCACGGTAAATATAAATTACTTCGTCGGTGTAGCCCGTAGACGGATATATTTTGTAAATAAGTTCTACACGCTCGGCTTTTATACCGCCTTCTTCTTCTAGTTCTCGTATTGCCGTTTGGTCGGGCGTTTCGCCTGCGTTTAGTTTGCCTGCCGGAAGTTCTAAAATTTCTTTTTTATACGGACTGCGAAACTGTTTAACCAGCAAAACCCTGCCGTCTATTTCGCAGTAAACGGCGCTTCCGCCACTGTGCTCTACTATTTCGCGATAAGAAGTTTTGCCCGACGGAAGTTCTACCTTGTCGTGCCTTAAATTAAGAATTTTACCCTTATAAATATATTCGGAATTTAATGTCTTTTCTTCAAATTTCATTGTATACGTCCCGTAACAATACGCTTATCTTTTTAGCCCTACCGAAAAAGAACCAAAAATATACCTTGGTCATATACTTGTACGCCGTAAAAGCGTAGTCTATGGCGTCTTTGTCTTCGCTGGTTATTACGTTTGCAAGCATATCTATTACCAAAATAATCTCTTGCTTTTCGGCTTGGTCTTTTTTGCTTTCTTTTACTCTGGTCTTGTCCGCCAAAAGAATTTCTTTAATTTTCAAAACGCTTTCGCCGTACGCTTTTAACGAAAGTTCTTTGTTTTCTTCGTCGCGTCTTTTTTGTTCGGCAAGTTCTTTCGCCTGCCTTTCTTCGGCTTCGGTAAGCGCTTCTAACGGGTCTTGAAGTTTGCCGTCTATAACGCCTTCCATTAGCACTTTTACCGCTTCTTTAAAAGGCTTTATCATAGCCACTATAAAATGCGAATACGCCGACGAAAAACTGCCGTCTTCGTAAAAGTACTTGTTTACGAAATCGCCCAACTCTACGCGTTTAGAGTCTATATCCATAAGCACGTTAAAAACAAACGCCAACAGTTCTCTCGAAGACTGCGGTGCGACGAACTCGCCCTTGTCGTTTGCAAGGTATTTGTTTTTTACAAGATACTTCTTTTTTGCCGAAGCGTAATCGAAACCGCGCAAACAATTCTCGAACAACGCTACAAGCGTTTTAGAAACAGCTATCGATTTTAAAAGATTAACGATTTTTATATCGGCTAAAATATACTTGCCTTCAATCAGTTCGTCACTGCGCTGTAAAAAAAGATTTAACTCTTCTCTCGTAGACATAATTCGCTCCTAAAAAAACAAACGCTAAAAACGTTTAATATAC
>CAYYYD010000008.1:33360-37657 GCA_964475885.1 uncultured Christensenella sp. | reverse complement strand
ACAATCGGTTCGGGATTAAAGGTCATAGGCGAATCTATGTTCGAGCGTTGCCAAAGCCTTACCACGGTAACTTTGCCCGACGGTGTTACCGTAATTTCTAAAAACGCGTTTAAGACTTGCATAAAACTTTCTGAAATCAATTTGCCGGACACCATTACTACAATAAACGAAAGTGCGTTTGCTAAGTGCAGGTCTTTGACTTCGGTGGTTTTGCCTGCCGAACTTACCAAACTAACCGGCAAAGCGTTTGAAGAATGTACAAAACTTACATCGCTTACCGTAAACAAAAAACTAGAAAAAATCGGCGATAGTTCTTTTATGAATTGCTCGTCTTTAACGACAATCAATTTTGCAACCGACGGTGCTTTGGAAATAATAGACAGTTCTGCGTTTTGGGGCTGTGTCTCTATTGCCGAACTAACCTTCCCCGATTCGGTAAAAGGGATATTGTCGTCTGCCTTTTATAACTGCAAGGGGCTTAGAAAGGTAACTTTCGGTAAAGGAATAAATTATATAGGCGGAAGTATTCCTGCCGGAACCTTCGTAGACGACGACACTTCTACCATTCATATAGAAGAAATGATTTTCCCCGAAGAAGCAATCGGCTACGGCTGGTACCCGACTTTAAGCGAATATCAATCTATTCGTTCAAGGTCGTATTGGGGCGGAGAAGGTTACCCCGGAGACGACGACTTATTCTTTTTGACGCCCGAAGAAATTAGAAACAACGAAGCGCGCGTTCAACTTGCCCAAACGATGGGCGGTTACGCTTGGGCTAAATGCCTTGACCCTAACCCCGACCGTGCGGTATAAATTAGGTAAACGGCAATATTTTTGATACACGAAAGGCTAACGGGAAACTCCGTTAGCCTTGTTTTATGTTTGCTTATATATACATTATATATATTATACCGTCAGCCGGTAACCGATACCGACGATTTTTTGTTGTACTGTGAAATAATCCAATGTTCGGCAAGCGCCAAGTCCATTTCGTGCGAACCGTCGAAAATATCTAGATAGGCTTTTGCTTGGGGATATTTTTCGGTCAACTTTGCATACAGTTCTATGCTTTGAGTTACGGGCACAACATTGTCGTGCTTGCCGTGGAAAATTTTTACGTTGGCTTTTGCCAAACCGTCTATATGCGTTATGGGAGAACGCTTTATCATTTCTTTTTTAGTGGTACAGCAGTCTTCTATCTGAGTTCTGTATGCGCCGTCTAACCATTTAACCAAGTCGCATACGGGAACGAACGCGCTGACTGACACGAAAAGTTCGGGAAAGGCAGAAGCGACAAGCAATGCAACCTGACCGCCACCGCTTGCGCCGAGCAGAAAAATATTGTTCTTGTCTACCTTTTCGTTACAAACGCAATAATCTACGGCGTCTTTTACGTCTTGAATTACGTATTCCGAACCGCACGCCTTTTTGTGGTTGGGGTTGCTTTTTAGGTTAGCACCCCTAAACTCGGGCAAAAGCAAATTAAAGTCGTGCTTTTTGGCAAACGGCAATAAATTGTCTACCTGGTTAAACCTGTCGAAACTCCACGTGTGCAACCCCACAAGCAAGGGTCTGCCGGGGTTACTTGCGCCGTAAAACAATATGGGCTGGTCTTCCCCGTCTAACGAAGACTTTATAACTATTTCTTTCATTTCCATAAAACTTTCTCCCGCTAAAAAATCGCTTTTTCTATAACACCGCCACCGATACATTTGTTGCCCGAATAAAACACGGCAAACTGACCTTCGGTTATCGCACGCTGACGCTCTTTAAAATCTACCCTTGTGCCGTCTTGCAAAATATTGACCGTGCATTGTTGTTCGGGCTGACGATAACGGAATTTTGCCGTACACTCGAAGATGTTTTGTTGGGGTTTTTGGGGAATCCAATTAACGGTATTCAATAGCAATCCGCGACTGTAAAGTTTTTCTTCTTCGCCGTGAGCGACGTACAGTATATTGTTTTTTAGGTCTTTTTCTATAACGAACCACCTTCCGTCGTCGCCCTTTTGACCGCCTATGTTAAGACCGCGTCGCTGACCTATGGTGTAATACATAAGCCCTATGTGTTCGCCCAAAACTCTACCGTCGTAAGTCATTATTTTACCCGACTTTGCGGGAATATAATTGAGTAAAAAGTTTCTGAAATTTCTTTCGCCTATAAAACAAATGCCCGTCGAATCTTTTTTTCCGGCAGTGGCAAGCCCGTTTTCCTGGGCGATACGACGGACTTCCGCCTTATCAAGTTTACCCAACGGAAACAAAACTCCGTCTAATTGGTCTTGCGACAACTGGTTTAAAAAATACGTTTGGTCTTTGTTTTGGTCTTTGGCTTTTAAAAGATAGTGTTTTCCGTTTTCGTGCGATATATCGCAGTAATGCCCCGTGGCGATATAGTCAGCGCCTAAGCGTTTTGCTTCTTCTTTAAAATCTTTAAACTTAATTTCGCGGTTACACAAAACATCGGGGTTGGGCGTTCTGCCGGCGTTGTATTCTTGTAAAAAATAAGAAAACACCCTGTCCATATACTGCTTGGCAAGGTTTACCGAATAGTACGGAATACCCAGTTTGTTTGCAACGCGACGAACATCGGCATAGTCTTCTTCGCCGGTACAGTGCCCGCACTCGTCGGTTTCTTCCCAGTTGCTCATATACAAGCCTATTACGTTGTAGCCCTGTTGTTTTAGTAAAAGCGCGGCGACGGAACTGTCTACCCCACCGCTCATACCAACGACGACCGTTTTTTTCATACTTGCTCCTTTTTTACATAATACCACGAAATTCGCAAAATATCAATAAAAAAACGCCACGCTTAAAAATAGTTGATTTTTTTTGCGGTATAGTGTAATATAAATATTAGTATACGAAAATACTAATTCTTTTTTTTTATGGAGGAAAATATGCCTGACGGCTCTATTCCCTTACTGATAGCGATTATAGTGTTATTGGTATTATCTGCATTTTTCTCGTCAACCGAAACAAGTTATTCTTGCGCAAGCAGAATTAAACTCCGCGCGCTAGCGACTGCGGGAAACAACAGAGCAAAGAAGGTTTTAATTCTTGCCGAAGACAAGTACGACGAACTTATAAGCACCGTGCTTATCGGCAACAACATAGTAAACATAACGGCTGCAACGCTGGGAACGTTGTTTTTTGCAAAGGTATTGCAAAACAATCCGACCGTCGATTATGCGTTGATATCTACGGTGGTGCTAACGCTTGCCACCCTTATATTCGGTGAAATCACGCCCAAACTCGTAGCAAAGGTTTACCCAGAAAAAGTGGCTATGCTGTACTACCCGTTGGTAATAGCGTTTTATTATCTGTTCTGGATTTTTAACAGAATATTCGGCGGTTGGAAATGGCTTATCGCAAAAATATTCAGGCTTAAAAACGAAGACAAAATTACCGAAGACGAAATAATGACTGTGGTCGAAGAAGCCGAAGAAGACGGCACCATACGAGAAGAAGAAACGCAACTTATACGTTCGGTAATAGAATTCGACGATTTAGAAGTAGCCGACATTCTGGTTCCTAGGGTAAACATCGTATCGGTAGACGTAGAGAGTTCTATGGAAGAAATAAAAGAAGTCTTTAACAAAGAAGGGTATTCACGAATACCCGTATACAAAGACACCATAGACACGGTTATAGGCACTATCCACGAAAAAGATTTTTTCCGTGCATATCTTAACGGTAAAAAAGGTATAAACGATATAATGCAAAACGCCTTTTATACTACCGAACACGTAAAAATTTCTAAACTGTTAAAACAGCTTCAAAAGAACAAAGTTCACATTGCCGTCGTATTAGACGAGTACGGCGGAACGCTTGGCATAATTACGCTAGAAGATATTTTAGAAGAATTAGTCGGCGAAATTTGGGACGAACACGACGAAGAAATAAACTACTTTAAAGAAATAAACCAAACGACTTTCGTTGTAGACGGCAACGCGCCCGTATCCGATATGTTCGAATACTTTAATTTAGACGACCCCGAAGACGAATACGAAGCGATTACGGTAAGCGGATTTATAATAGAAAAACTAGGCGAAATACCGCGCGCAGGCACAAAGTTCGAGTATAAAAACTTAGACTTCGAAGTAACAAAGTCTACCGTTAAAAAAGTACTGCAAGTTCGGGTAAAGGTAAATAAGCCCGAAGAAGACGAACAAGAATAATTTTTACCGCCGTAAAATCGGCGGTAATTTTTACACCCGTAGCTCAACCGGATAGAGCATCAGATTCCGATTCTGAAGGTTGTGGGTTCGACCCCCGTCGGGTGTACCAAACGGCTC
>CAYYYD010000008.1:7536-33260 GCA_964475885.1 uncultured Christensenella sp. | reverse complement strand
AACGGCGGTTGAGTTTCTTTGTTACCGCGAATACTTGTTATAATCAAGACTATTATAGTAACCACGAACGGCACCATTTTTAAGATACTCATCATAGAGAAACTTACCTTAATATAGTTTGCAAGTATATACAAACCGCCGAATGCGTAAGAACCCAAAATGCCCCAGTTGGGCTTCCATACGGTAAATATAACAAGCGCGATAGAAAGCCAACCCAAAGCGTCTATGCTGTATTCCCAACTGCCGGTAAGGTAATCCATAATATAAAACAGACCGCCAAGCCCCGCGATACCGCTACCTATAATGGTTGCAAGGTATCTGTAACGCGTAACGCTTATACCGACCGCGTCGGCAGTCGCAGGGTTTTCGCCTACCGCCCTTAAATGAAGACCGTGCTTGGTTTTGTTTAAGAAATACGAAGTTAAAATAGCAATGGCGATAGCGACGTAAACAAGTATTCCGTAAGAAAGGAACAGTTCGCCGAACCAACCGAGTTTGTCGTAAAAAGTAAACAATTTAGTAAAGTGCGTGCTTGCGGAAGAAAAAGACTTGTCTTCTACCAAAGTGATAAAAAAGTTAGTTGCGCCCGTACCGAAAGTGGTAATAGCCAAACCCGTAACGTTTTGGTTAGCCCTTAGCGTAACCGTTAAAAAACAATACAATGCACCTAACAAACCGGCAAACAAAAACGACATTAAAATGGCAACGAACACGGTAACGAAAGTTACGCTTCCTACCATAGACACGCCTACGCAACCGCCAAGCGCACCGAAACACATAATGCCCGGAATACCTAGGTTAAGATGCCCCGATTTTTCGGTAATGGTTTCGCCCGTAGAACCGAACAAAAAAGTCGTGCCGAAACTGATAGCGCCCGATATAAAAGATATAACACTACTCATAATTTTCTACCCCCTTTTATGTCGGTTTTTCTTAAATCTATAACTTCTTCTGTAATATCTAAATCTTCTACCGACTGCGGTTGTGCCGTTTTGTTTTCTGTCGCTAGGTTATCGGTTTTAGGTTTTCTTTTTCTTACGGTAAGTTTATACGAAATAAAGAACTCGCAACCGATAATAAACAAGAAGATAATACCTACTATAATCTCGCCGAAAGATTCGGTAATAACGCCCGAAAAATCTGTGGCGAGTTGACTTGCACCCCTTTGAAAGAACACAACCGCAAAAGCGGTAAGTATCATATACAACGGGTTAAACTTAGCAAGCCAAGAAACCAAAATCGCCGTAAATCCGCGTCCGCCCGCAAGCGAATCGGTAAGCGTATGGTTAATTGCGCCTACAAGCAGACCGCCCGTCAAACCGCATATCGCACCCGAAATAACAAGCGTTCTTATAATAACCTTGCCGACGTTTACGCCTGCGTATTTTGCGGTGCTAACGCTTTCGCCTACAAGCGAAATCTCGTAGCCTTGCTTAGAATACTTTAAATAAACGTACATAATACCCGTAACCATTAAAATTACGATAACCGGTAACAGGTATTCGTTATTAAAAAGCACGGGGAACTGACCGTAAGGCAAAATACCCAAAGTACCCGAACCGCTGGGCACCCAAACGTTTAAGAAGAACAAAACGAGATTGGTTGCGATATAGTTCATCATAAGTGTAAAAAGCGTTTCGTTGGTGTTCCACTTAGCCTTAAATATCGCAGGGATAACCGCCCACAAAGCGCCTGCCAAAACAGACGTAATAATCATTAAAATAATAAGTATCGCCGGCGCGACCTTACCGCCCAAATAAAACGAACACATAGCGGCGGCTAGGCAACCTACAAGCACCTGACCTTCGGCGCCGATATTCCAGAACTTCATTTTAAAAGCAGGGGTTACGGCAATGGCTATTGCAAGCAATATGGCAAGGTCTTTTAACATTATCCAAAACTTGGTCGACGTGCCGAAACTTCCTTCTATAATAGAACCCCAAATTTTAAACGGGTTTTCGCCTACTATAAAAATTACCAGCAAAGAACTTATAAGCAACGCACCGAAAACGGCGATAGCCCTAAACAACCAAGCCTTGTACCAGACGATAGAGTCGCGTTTGGAAATTTGGAACAAAGGTTCGTGAATACTTCTTTCGTTAGTCATTTATCTCTTCCCCTTCCGTTTCTTTAATCTTTGCTTCTTGCCACTGTTCTTCGGACAAATTACTGTCTTTTGCGTAGCCGAGTTTTTTGTCTTTTTTAACTTCGGTAAGGTTAAGCGCACCCGTCATCATAAGCCCTAACTCTTCTTTAGTGGTCTTAGACGCGTGGACGATACCCATATTTTTACCGTGGCACAAAACCATAATTTTATCGCATAATGCTAACATAACGTCTAGGTCTTCGCCGATAAACAAAATGCCCGTGCCTTTTTTCTTTTCGTCGTTTAGTATGTCGTAAATGGCGTAAGAAGAATTTATGTCTAGTCCGCGAACGGGGTAAGCGGTTACTATTACATTGGGGCCCGCTTCTATTTCCCTGCCGACCAAAACCTTTTGAACGTTACCGCCCGAAAGCCTTCTTACCGGCGTTTCGGTAGACGGGGTAACTATGTCTAGCCGTTTAATAAGCGCTTCTGCGCGAGCCTTTGCCGACTTTCTGTCTACAAACGGTCCCTTGTTGTCGGCGTAAGTTTTTAGCATCATATTGTCTGTTATAGAAAACGAAGGTGCAAGCCCCATACCCAAACGGTCTTCGGGAATAAAACTCATTGCAACGCCTTTTTCTATAATCTGTTTAGGCGTAAGCCCTACAAGACTTTCGCCCTTGTGCATTATAACGCCCTGTTCTAGCGGTCTTAACCCTGCGATTGCTTCGCAAAGTTCTTTTTGTCCGCAACCGGCGATACCCGCGACGCCCAAAATTTCTCCGCCACGGATATAAAAGTTTACGCCGTCTATCGCAGTGCTTCCATCGTCTTTTTTAATACACAAATCCCTTAACTCTAAAAGCGGAAGGTTAAAATCCGTTTTAACCCTTTCTATTTTAAGGTCAACCTTTTTGCCTACCATATATTCGGTAAGTTGTTTTTCGTTGGTGGTTTTTGTGTCTACCGTAGTAACGTATTCGCCCTTTCTTAAAATAGAAACCCTGTCGGAAATTTCTAAAACTTCGTTGAGTTTGTGCGTGATTATTATAATGGACTTGCCGTCTTCTCTCATTTTTTTAAGCACCGCAAAAAGTTTGGTTATTTCTTGCGGAGTAAGAACGGCTGTCGGCTCGTCTAAAATAAGAATGTCTGCCCCGCGATACAAAACTTTTATAATTTCTACCGTCTGCTTTTCGGAAACGGACATTTCGTGAATTTTCTTTTCGGGGTCTATATCGAAACCGTAGCGCTCTGCAATTTCGCGCACACGGGAATTTACTTGTTTAATGTTGTACTTTTTATCGTCTATACCTAAAACTATATTCTCGCCGGCAGAAAACACGTCTACCAACTTAAAATGTTGGTGTATCATACCGATTTTATATTTAAACGCGTCTTTAGGGGAAGCGATAACTACTTCTTCGCCGTCGATTAAAATCTTGCCTTCGTCGGGGAAATAAATGCCCGAAATCATATTCATAAGCGTGGTTTTACCGCTACCGTTTTCGCCGAGTAAAGATAAAATTTCGCCTTTGTATAAGGTAAGGTTTACGTTGTTGTTTGCAATAACGCTTCCGAATCTTTTAGAAACGTTTTTCATTTCTAGCGCAACAGTCTTTTTCACTTTAAATTTTCCTTTTAAGGTATTAAACTTTCGGATAATTTTAGTTTGTATTACCCGAAAAAATCGCCGTAAGGCGGAGCAATACCCCGCCTTACAGTTCTTTTATTTAAATATTTAATGTTAATCTAAATTGAGAATGGTGATTCCGTCGATGTCGATATCGAAGTAAGGAGCCGAACGGAATTCGGTTGCATTCGATTCGTCAAAATACGTTATACCGTTTTCTGTTTTAACAACTTCGGTTTCGCCCACATATTTGCCATCATCGATAACGTCTGCAATGTAAGAAACAAGATGACCGTTTGCGTCTACTTTAATAGTAGTGTTGCCTTCGGGTACGGTTACGGTAAAGTTAGCACAGTTAAATACGATTTTTGCCGAGTTACCGTACATTTTATTCATTACTTCTTGAAGTTTAGCAACGGTGCCTTTTGCCATAACATCTGCATTGATTGTAGACATTTCAACACAACCTGCATTTAAACCGTAGCAGAAATCTTTTCCGATTACTTCTTTAAACATTTCAACTTCGTCTTTAACGTCATCGCCTTCTGCGAAAGAAGCGATAATCAATTTGAAATATACGCTCCAATCGATTCTAGAAGAAATAATAAAGGTGTTGGGGCAATCGCTTATGGTAGAACCGTTATAAGATACGTTGGGGACACCTGCCTTTTCGCAAGCGGAAGGAGCGCCCATAGAGTCTGCGTGCTGAGAAATTAGTTTTGCGCCACCCGCGATAAGCGCTTCTGCTGCGGCTTTTTCTGCAACTTCGTCGTACCAACTGTTGGTAAACCTAACGTCCATAGTAACGCTGGGGCAAACGGATTTAGCGCCGAGATAGAAAGAAGTGTAACCCGACTTAACTTCTGCATAGGGGAATGCGCCTACGTAACCGATTTTGGTTTCTGCTTTAATTTCTTCTTCGGTAAGAGCGCGACCTAGTGCGGTTTCTTTTGCTTTAAGCATTTCGTTAAGCTTCATACCTGCGGCAATACCACCCAAATACCTGCCTTCGTAAATAGAAGCGAAAGCGTTGTGGAAGTTAGTTACGTCGTCGGGAAGTGTGGTTGCCTGAGCACCGGTTGCGTGATAGAATTCTACTTCCTTAAAATCTTTTGCTGCTTGAAGAATAAACGAGCCGTGGCCGAAAGAGTTTGCGAAAATGGCTTTGCAACCTGCTTCTTTAAGTTCTTTAGCCGCGTCGTAACATTCCTGCCCTTCGGGTACGTTGAACTTGTATACTACCTGACTTGACTTTAAGCCCATAGTCGCAACAGCTTCTTTTGCCGCGGTATAAAAGTTAAGGTCGTAGGTAGACTTTTCGTCGTGCAAGAAGATGAAACCGATTTTGAAATCGTCGGGAAGATATTCCGCATACTCCGAAAACTGGTCGTTAACGTCAATCGTTCTTGCAGTAGTTTCGTCGTCACCGCAAGCGGTAAGACCGAAACAGCATGCCACTGCCATTACGACAGTGAGTAACAATGTTAAAAGTTTCTTCATATAAAACCTCCTAACCCTTTCGGGTGTAATACCTTAAACTAAATATGGCGGAAAGTTATTTTATTTTCCGTCATTTTGTCGACAATAGCGCAAGAGTGAAGGTTTACGCCTTCTTCCCTTAACTTGTCCCCCGCACCCTGAAAACCTTTTTCTATGGCGATGGCAACGCCGACCAGCGTTGCGCCCGACTGCGCTATTATTTTACGAAGAGCGGAAACCGCTTCGCCATGAGCCAAAAAGTCGTCTAATATCAAAACCCTGTCGTTTTTAGATAAAAACTCGGCAGGGACTATAAGCGTGTTGGTATTGTTGTGGGTATAAGAATAACATTCTGCCGAATACACTTCGCCCGAAACATTACTCGTTTTGCTTTTTTTGGCAAAAACTACATTGCAATTAAAAAACTGCGCAGTAAGACAGGAAAGCCCTATACCCGAACTTTCGACGGTAAGGATTTTCGTTACTCCGCAGTCAGAGAAATGTTTGTAAACGTCTTTACCGATTTTTTTTAGCAAAGAAACGTCTAACTGATTATTTAAGAACGCACCTACCTTTAATACGTTGCCGGGTAAAACCGCGCCCTTTTCTTTAATTGCTTTCTCTAGTAATTTCATTATTTAACCTTTGTTTGGTTTTAAGCATAGCAAAAACTACGATTTTATTGTATCAAAATTTACCAAACTAGTCAACTGTTTTTTTAGGTCTATACACTAATTTCTTTTAAGGCGGTCGTAACAAATACCTGCCGTATCATAGTTTTCTATATAGTCGGTTAAATCTTGAATATTATCGAAACACTGTATAAGTTTTAGACATTCTTCGTTTACGAAACCTTTTTTAACAGAAGTTTTAAGCATTTCTATAATATTGTCGTAGTAGCCGTCTATATTATAAATCGCTATTGCTTTAGAATGTCTACCCAACTGCTTTAAGGTAAACACCTGAAAAAACTCTTCGAAGGTACCTATTCCGCCGGGGACTATTACAAAGGCTTGGCACTCGTCTTCCATAGTGGCTTTGCGCTCTGCCATAGTTTGGGTATAGGTAAGTTTGTCGGCTTGATAGAATATCGCTTCGTATCCGCGTTCTTCAAAGAATTTGGGAATAACGCCGAAAACATATCCGCCGCCTGCCTTAAATCCGCGTGCGACGGCACCCATAAGCCCTTCTGACCCGGCGCCGAACACCAAAGAATGTCCGCGCTCGGCTAAGGCTTTGCCAAGTTCAAAAGTTTTTTGTTTGTAGTTTTCGGCGATTTTTTCGTTTGCAGAACCGTATACGCATACTTTCATTTTTTAGGTCTCCTTAAAATTTCTCGGTTACATTATATGTAATTTTATAAGATTTGGCGTATTTTGTCAATATTCCGTTTGTGTTTTTTAATTTGCTATGCTAGAATATTTTTATGGCGACGTTATTCGTTTTAATAATTTTCTTTTTATATATCGGTTTGGGGCTTCCAGATTCTGCGTTCGGCACGGCAATTCCTGCAATGTGGGCAGAACTTAATCTTCCGCTGTCGCTTGCAAGCGTGGTGTCTTTGATTATTTCCGCAGGAACGACTATTTCGGCGTTTTTAAGCGATAAACTTATAAACAAATTAGGCACGGGGTTAGTCGTCGCGCTTTCTACAACGATTGCGGGGTTGGCGCTTTTAGGGTTTTCTTTAACCGGTTCGTTTTGGTTTACCTGCCTTATGGCGTTACCGCTCGGGCTGGGCGCCGGTGCGATAGATTCGGCAATTAACAGTTACGTCGCCGTACGGTACTCGTCTTCGATTATGAGTTTTTTGCATTGCTTTTACGGTATCGGCGTTGCGCTTACGCCACTGATTTTTTCGTTTACGCTTTCTAATAATAACAACTGGCGACTCGGCTACGTTATTATATTCGGCATTATGCTCGTTTTATCCGTAACGGCGTTTTTAGTTGTTCCGTTATGGAAAAAGCAACAAAAGAAATCCGACGTTTCGGAAGAGATTATTCCCGTAAACGTTTCTTATAAACGTATGGCTAAGTCTTCGGCGATACGCGCGGTATGGGTGGCGTTTTTTATGACCTGCGCGTTAGAGTTTACTTGCGACACTTGGGGTGCGACATACTTGGTTGCGCAGGGCTTGTCGGAATCCGGCGCGGCGAGATTCGTTACGCTGTATTACGTGGGCATTACTCTGGGCAGATTTTTTTCGGGCATACTAAACAAATTCTTTTCTCCGAAAAAAGTTATAGCGACGGGGTTTTGTTCGATAGCGCTGGGCATTACGGTTTTGTTTTTGCCCGTTTCCGTAATACTAAAAGGAATATCTTTGTTCTTTATAGGCTTGGGTAACGGACCCGTCTTTCCTAATCTTACCTTCGTTACGCCTATGCATTTCGGAAAGGAAGCGTCGGTGTCGTTAGTGGCGTCGCAAATGGTTGCGTCTAATTTGGGAATTATGATTTTACCGCCGTTGTTCGGCGTTATAGCGCAAGTGCTAACGGTAAATCTTTTCCCCGTTTTTCTTGCAGTGTTTTTCGTTCTGCTTGCGGTGTATACCGTTTGTTATTTCAAACGCCCCAAAACGGTTTTTTAATCGACTTGCAATAAACTCTTTTTTATGGTATAATATTGTTATGAAAAAAATAGCGCAATTTTTTAAGGTCAGTCAAAACGAATTTTTAAAATCGGGGACGCAAGAAGCGTACGATTCGATTGTTTTACCAAGACGTGCCACCGTCGGTTCGGCAGGATACGATTTTTTCGCACCGCAAGAGTTTACGCTCGAACCTAACCAAACGGTAAAAATCGCTACGGGCGTACGCGTTAAAATAGACAAGGGCTGGGTTTTGAAAATTTATCCCCGAAGCAGTTTGGGTTTTAAGTATAGGCTTACGCTTAACAACACGGTAGGCATTATAGACAGCGATTACTACCACGCCGAAAACGAAGGGCATATCTTTATAAAATTAACCAACTGCGGAACGGAAACTTTGACGGTGGAAAAGGGCAAAGCGTTTGCGCAAGGCGTTTTCGTAGAGTACGGAATTACCGTAGACGACGTGTGCGAAAACACGCGTATCGGCGGAATAGGTAGCACCGACAAACCTAAATCTTTTTAACATAAAAATTCACGCTCGGCAAGTTTTTGCCGAGCGTTTTTGTTTTTTGGGGGTTAGCGTTTTAACCGACGTTATTTATTGATTGTATATTTATACAGTTCGGACTTACTTATACCGCGAACTTTTGCGACACGCTTTAACGCTTCTTTTTTGTCAAGCCCGTCCGCAATATATTTGTTTATAAGTTCTTCGTCCGAAAGTTCGGCGTTTTCGTCTTTCGTTTCGCCCTGTTCGACAAGCAAAACGTACTCTCCCTTAGGTTCTCCGGGGTAGCCTTTGGACAAATTAAACCGCTCTACCTTTTCGTGAATTTTGGTTATTTCTTTTACGGCGTAAGCTTTGCGTTCGCCGAGTGCGTCGTAAATACTTTGTACATCTTTTTTTATGTCGTGCGGAGCACAGTAAAATATAAGCGTTGCCGGAACGTTTTTAAGACTTTGCAACAGTTCGGCTCTCTGGCTTTTTTTGTCGGGTAAAAACCCTACAAAACAAAACCGTTCGGACTCTGCACCCGAAAGAACAAGCGCCGAAGTAAACGCCGAAGCGCCCGGTACGACCGTATAATTTATTCCGCGTTCTATTGCCGTTTTAACAAGCGTTGCGCCGGGGTCGGAGATGACGGGCATACCTGCGTCGGATATAACGGCAACGTCTTTACCTGCCGACAACAACTCGAAAATCTTTTCGCCCGATTCTCGCTCGTTAAATTTATGATAAGACACAAGCGGTTTTTTTATACCGTAACGGTTAAGAAGCGCCAAAGAATGTCTTGTGTCTTCGCAAGCGATTACGTCTACGGCATTTAACACTTCTACCGCACGATAGGTTATGTCTTTTAGGTTGCCTATGGGCGTTGCGACAAAATACAGCATACCATTCTCCTTTAATTGATTAATGTTTTAAGTACTTTTACGCCCGACTTTCCGCCCTTTACCGCCTGAACCAAAAACAGGTATGGTGCTTTTTCGGGTGCGGAAACGAACTGCAAAATTTTGGGTTCTAAATTATATTTCTTTAAGGTCGTTACCACTTCTATAAGTCTGTCTGCCCTATGCACCATACACACCCTACCGCCGAACTTTAACGCCGAAGAAATTGATTTTACCAAATTTTCTAACGACAAGTTGGTTTCCGACTTGCACATTGCTATTTGCGGATTGTCGTCTACCAGCCCGTCTTGGGGTTTGGTGTAGGGCGGATTGCAAACGACAAGCGAAAACTTTCCGTAATAACTTTTGTCCAATTCGTTAAGGTCGGTGTTTATCGCCGTAAACTTTTCGGATAAACGGTTAAGTTCTATGCTTTTACACGACAAGTCGAACAAGGGTTTTTGAAGTTCGAAAAAGGTCGTATGTTTTATTTTTTCGGGATTTAGACCGTAAAGATGAAAACCGACTATACCGCTACCCGAACAAAAGTCGGCAACCGCGTCGCCGTTTTTTACGGTTACGAAGCGCGACAAAAGTACCGCGTCGGAAGTGAAGCAATACAGTTTGTCGTCTTGATATACTTTTAAGCCTAAAAGATTTAAGTCTTCGGTTTTTATCATACTCGTTACAAGTCAAAAAAAATTAAGGCACGAGTATTCGTGCCTTAACGGTTGTTTGCTATTCTTACTCTTCAGAAATAGCCTCTACAGGGCAACCTGCAGCGCACGCACCACAGCTGATGCAAGTATCAGCGTCGATGTTGTACTGTGTATCGCCTTGGCTAATAGCGCCCATAGGGCAAGTGTCTGCGCAAGAGCCACAAGAAATACACTTATCGTCGATTTTATAAGCCATTAGAGTTTACCTCCCAAATATTTTCTTCGATTATTTTAACACAAATTTTTTAAGATGTAAACAGTTTATCTTAAAATTTTATCGTCTGTTTCGATTTCTTCGTCTTCGTCGTCTTTTTGCGGAACGTTTCGCTTAAATTCCAGCCTGTCGGTCGGAAAATCTTTATACACTTCCGTCCCGTCGGGTTTTGTTATTTTGACCTTGGTAATAAGTTTTAACATATCGTTGGAAATTACCACACCCGTCCCGTCGGGAGATTTTACCGTTCCGCCGACTTTGGGCATTTTTTTATACACTTCGGCATAGTACTCGTTTTCGTAAGACAAACAGCACATAAGCCTACCGCACAGCCCCGAAATTTTGGTCGGGTTTAGGTGCAAGCCCTGATTTTTTGCCATTTTAATAGACACCTTACAAAAATCCGACATCGCCCCTGCGCAACAGCACGTCCTTCCGCACGGCGCTATCCCGCCCAGAATTTTGGTTTCGTCCCTAATTCCGACTTGTTTTAATTCTATTCTTACACGGAAATGCGAAGCCAAAACTTTTACGAGTTCTCTAAAATCTATTCTGCCTTCCGCCGTGAAATAGAAAATAAGTTTTTTGCCGTCGAACGAAAACTCTGCGCCGATTAACTTCATTTCCAAATTTTGTTCTTTGATTTTTTCCGAAGCGAACTCTAATGCGTCGGGAATTTTCTTTTGGTTTTCGCGCATTGCTTTTTCGTCTTTTTCGGTAGCCTTTCTTATAACGGGCTTTAATGGGTGAACGATTTCTTCGTCGCCGACTTCTTTTACGCCGAAAACAACGGTGGCGTATTCTACACCCTTTGCCGTTTCGACTATAACGCCCGAACCGACAATGTATTCGTCTTTTTCGTTTGCCGGCGAAAAATAATATACCTTTGCGATATTTTTAAATTTTACGCCTATAATTTTTGCCATTTATATTTTCCCTCCAATATAGAAAAAGCCAACCACTCCGCAAGCATAACGGGGTTTGCGTTAAACGTTTTGCGCTTGTTTGCTTGGGTTACCTTTTCTAACGCGTATAACACCGAACCCGTGTTAAACCCTTCGACTTGTTTTAGTTTTTCTAAACCGTCTTTGTTTTTAACCAGTTCCGGTCTGTCTTGTATTAAATATAACAAATCGGCAAGCGTCAGTTCTAAAACCGAAAAAAACTCGGCTAAGTCGTTGACCTTGGCGATTTTGTTGGAATAATGTAAAACGTCTTTGCTAGACTTCATATTTATCAAAATGTCCAGCACCAATTCGGAAACGGATTTTGCCGTACCGCCCGTGTAAAGCGCCTTTGCCCTGCCTACCGTTCCGTCTCCGCAAGCGACGGCAAGCCTTAGTTTTTGCAAGTCGGTACACTCTTTTTGTAAAACCGAAATAATACTCTCGTCCGAAAAAGCCGGAATATCTAAACGCTTTACCCTGGAAATAACCGTCGGAAGCAAAGGGTAAACGGTCGTTGCGCCCATTAAAATAATAACGTTCGACGGCGGTTCTTCCAACGTTTTTAGAAGTTTGTTCTGAGCGCGCGCGTTCATCGTTTGAGCTTGATTTATTAAAAAAACCTTTTTGTCGCTTTCTAACGGTTTTATATAACTTTCGGAAATCAAATCTTCCACGTCGCCCGACAAAACGTTTTGCTTGTCTTTGGGGTAACTTAAAACGTCGGCAAAACTGTCGGCTTCTATCGACCTGCACGCCCTACACTTTCCGCACGGTTGACATTCGGCGCACGCAACTGTCTTAGCGAAAATTTTTAAATAATCGTTAAGACAATCGGAATCTGCCGACACGATAAGGTAGGCGTGCGACAGACAGCCGTTTAACCTATCGTTAAGAAAGGTCTTGTATGCGACCGTGTTTTTTAAAAGCGATAACAAGTCCGTCAAATTATACCCCTTTTTTTCAGCTCGTTTACGATTGCGTTATGCGTCTGAATTTTTTCGCCCGAAGCATCTATTACCGCAAACCTGTTTTTGTATTCGCAACTTAGTTCTAAATAGCCCTGATATACCTTTTTATGAAAATCCGCACCCGACAATTCCAGCCTGTCGGTTTTGTCTATACCGCCCTTTCTTTTAAACGCCTGTTCGGGCGAAAGGTTTAAAAAAAGCGTACAGTCGGGCATACAGTTTTCTATGGCGTAAGAGTTTATTTTTTTAATAAACTCGAACCCAAGCCCCCTAGCCTTGCCCTGATAGGCAAGCGAAGAATCTATATACCTGTCGCAGATGACAAGTTCGCCCTTCCGTAGCCTTGGCAGTATTTCTTCTTGAATAAGCTGAATACGGCTTGCCGAATAAAGCATTGCTTCGCATTCGTCGGTCATAGAAACGTTTTTACCGTCTAAAATTATTTTGCGGATTTGCTCCGAAATAACCGTACCGCCCGGTTCTCTGGTCATATAATACTGTATTTTGTTGTCTTTAAGGTATTGTTCCAGCATTCTTAACTGATAAGATTTTCCTACGCCTTCACAACCTTCTAGGGTAACAAATTTGCCTTTCATATTCTACCTTGGTAAATATCGCTACAACTTCTGACGATTGCGTTTATAAAAGTAATTACTTCGAACTGCTCGTCGGGTTGGTTTTCTAAAAAATCGAAAGTAAGTAAAACTACGTTTTCTGCCGAATCTTCACCCGAACGCGAAAAGAACGACGACACCGAAAATTTGTCCGTTCCGCCCTTTAAGGCGTTAAGGTTTATGCCGTATCTGGCGTTTTCTCTGCCGTTAGTTTTTTCCTTTTCGATAAGTTTTTCGTAACCCGCTTTGTTGTCTTCGGAAGCGACTTCTAACGATTGCGAAAACCTTGTGTACCTAAAAAACAAGTCGTCGTCTAAACTAAGCAAATATTCGAAATCCGCGACTTCTTCGTTAAGCCTTAATATCCTTTCTTGTTCGGCTTTTACGCCCTGCGCTTTTTCTTCGTCGGTACGGAAGCGGTTATCTTTTTTCATTCTTTGTAAAAAATGCGTTTGTATCTTTTGTTCGTCAAACAGCCCGTCCGTCTTAAAACCGTCTAAATATTCTTTTGCGTCGGATAAAAGTTTATCTAACGTGTAAACGTATCCGTTGTCTATAATTGTTTGCGCTCTCGCATAGCCCTGTTCGTCTTTAACCGTGTCGGTAAAAATGGCGTCGCCGTCTTTAACTTGCAGTCTTGTAAACAAAACGTCGTTGCTGTCGCTCATAAGCGGTTCGGTATCGACCTTTAAAATATTAAGCGAGTCGAACGCCTTTTCGTCGGTAAGTATTCGGTTAAACGCGGTCGCTTCTTTATAATCTATCGTATAGTCTATGTAATACTTAAACGTTTGCCCCATAGTTACGCGCACCGACGTAACCTGAAAAATAAATTCCCATACCAAAACTATCGCTATGAAAGATATTATCATAACTATCCAATCATACGAAAATAAATGTCCTAGCCTTTTTTTGGTAATTTTATTATCCATCTTTACAACGTTTTCTCTCTGTCAGTGTCAGTTTGCCTTGGGCTTCATCGTCGGAAATAGTATTACGTCTCTTATAGACGCGCTGTCGGTTAAAAGCATAACCAGTCTGTCTACGCCGAAACCCAAACCGCCCGTCGGGGGCATACCGTATTCTAACGCGGTTACGAAATCTTCGTCTACCTTTGCGTCGTTACCACCCTTGGCACGCTTTAATTCTACCTGACGAACAAACCTTTCTCTCTGGTCAATCGGGTCGTTTAATTCGGAGAAAGCGTTGCCCATTTCTCTTGCGTAAATAAAATACTCGAACCTTTCGGTAAACGCAGGGTTGTCTTTTTTTCTTTTTGCAAGCGGAGAATTTTCTACGGGGTAGTCGTATATAATGGTCGGCTGAACAAGATTTTCTTCTACGAACGCGTCGAAGAACGCAATTAGCACGTGCCCTTTGGTTGCGGTGTCGCCTTCTTCTACCGTTACGTTCTTTTCTTTCGCAACTGCCCTAGCCTGTTCGTCGGTCTGCCAATCGTTGTAATCTACGCCGGCATACTTTTTAACGGCTTCTACCATAGTAAGCCTTTCCCACGGCTTACCCATATCTATTTCCACGCCCTGATAGGTAATTTTGTCCGTACCGCAAACTTCGTTGGCTATGGTACGATACATATTTTCTATTAAGTTCATCATATCGAAGTAGTCGCTGTACGCCTGGTACATTTCTACCGTGGTAAATTCGGGGTTGTGCGACCTGTCCATACCTTCGTTTCTGAAAATTCTGCCTACTTCGTAAACCTTGTCGAAACCGCCCACGATAAGACGCTTTAAGTATAACTCGGTTTCTATTCTTAAATACATAGGAATATCCAATGCGTTATGATGAGTTTTAAAAGGTCTTGCCGCCGCACCGATTTCCAGCGGTTGCAAAACGGGGGTGTCTACTTCTAGGTAGCCTACGCCGTCTAAATACTTTCTTATTGCCGTCAATATTTTAGAACGCATAACGAAAGTGTTTTTTACTTCGGGATTAGCGATTAAATCGACTTCTCTCTGACGGTATCTGGTGTCTTCGTCTTTTAAACCGTGAAACTTTTCCGGTAACGGAAGCAACGACTTAGACAAAAGTTCTACGCTTTTTGCGTGAACGGATACTTCGCCCGTACGGGTTTTAAATACAAAGCCGGTTATTCCAACGATGTCGCCTATGTCGTAGTCTTTAAAAGCCAAATAGTCGTCGCCCAAATCGTTTATGGAAAGGTACGACTGAATTGTTCCCTTGCCGTCCAGTATAACGGCGAAAGAAGCCTTGCCCATAATACGCTTGCTTATAAGCCTGCCGGCAATACCTACCGTGGCGTTTTCCATAGCGTCGTAATTGTCTTTTATGTCTTGACTGTACGCCGTCCTGTCGTACTTAACCTTTTCGTACGGGTTTTTGCCCTGTTCTTTTAACACCGATAATTTTTCGCGACGAACCCTTAAAATTTCGTTTAAGTCGAGTTCGGCGTTTTCTTGCATCAAATTCTTTTCTTCCATATCGTTCCTTACTTTATATAACTTTTTTAATCGTAATCGTCGTCGTGCCTGCGGGAACCTTAACGCTTACCACGTCGCCCGCCTTGTGACCCAAAAGCGCGTTGCCTATGGGCGATTCGTTAGAAATTCTGCCCAACTCTACGTCTGCTTCGGTCGTACCGACGATTTCGTAAGACAACGTTTCACCCGAATCGTTGTCTACTATTTCTACCTTACTGCCCAAAGAAACCGTGCCCTTTTTAGTTGCGCTTTCTTTAATGATAACCGCATATTTTAACTTGGCTTCGATTTCGGCGATTTCGCCTTCTATCATTGCCTGCTCGTTTTTAGCGGCGTCGTATTCTGCGTTTTCGGAAAGGTCGCCGAATTCTCTTGCCGTTTTAATTCGTTCGGTTATTTCCGCACGCTTGGTTACTTTTAGAAAATCTAAACGTTTTTCGAGTTCTTCTTTACCTTCTTTTGTAAGTATAACTTCTTCTGCCATAATAAATAGCCTCCGTATTTAATCTCTATTTTCTCAATTTATATATTATAATATATAACTTTTGCGTTGTCAACCTTAATAAACTAACCCTGCAATGAAAAAAATTAAACTTTTTTGATAAATTTTTCCGTTATCTATTGACAAATCGTTTTATTGTGGTAAAATATATTTGTGTTAAGGGAAAGGTATTGGTAAAAAACCTACGTTGTTTTAACCTGAAATTCACATTCCGATACTTAAAATTCTTGGATAATATATGAAAAAAGAAGGTTGTGCAAAACAACCTTCTTTTGCTTTTACCCGTCGGGCTATAAATTACTTTTCTTCCGAATAATCTCCGCAACAGGTACACGAACCGCCCGAGCAGGTAACCTTAATACTTTGTAAACGACAGTTTAAGCCGTCGCTGTTATGCTTGCATTTTTCTACGTCGCATTTAATTGTTTGATTACAATACATAATAATTCTCCTTTAACCATAGTATATCCCGTTGTAAATATTATATACGGCTACGCAAAAATATTGACAACGACGATTTTTTGGGTTAAAATAACAGAAAAGGAGATTACATAAATGAAAGTTGTACTTATAAAAGATGTTAAAGGTTCGGGTAAAGCCGGCGACGTTATAGAAGCAAAAGACGGATACGCAAAAAATTATTTAATTAAAAACGGGCTTGCCAAACTAGGCGACACTCAGGCTCTTGCCGAAAACAAAGCACAAAAACAGGCGCAAAGTTTTCATCGTCAAGAAGAGATGAAAAAGAACAAAGAGTTAAGGGAAAAACTTGACGGCATAAAGGTAACCGTTTGCGTAAAGGCGGGAGAATCGGGTAAGTTTTTCGGTAGCGTTACCAATAAAGAAATTGCCGATAAACTTTTAGAACTCGGCTTTGACATAGACAAAAAGAAAATCGTTTTACAGTCGGGCATCAAAACCGCCGGTACGTACCCCGTAACGGTAAAAATCTCGCCCGAAGAAACTGCAAAACTTTCGGTAGACATTATTAACTAAAACATATTAAAAGACGCTTCTTAAACCGAAAAGAAGCGTCTTGTTTTTTTAAATTTTACCGCGCCCATATGGGCGTCGTTTTTTACGATAAATTATTATTCTTGCAAAGACTTACGAAAAAAGTAGTGCGTGTCGGTTTCTGCCGTTTGTTTTAAGCCCAGCCTTAGTATAAGGTTTTTAGACCGAATGTTTTGTCTGTAACACCTGCTTTTTACCGTTTTAACGCCCAAACTTTTAAGGTATTCTATAAGTGCGTCGGCGCTTTCGGTGGCGTAGCCGTTACCCTGATATTCTTTAAAAAACCTAAACCCTATCTCTACATCCGAATAATACCCGAAGTTGTGCATTACGAGTTCGCCAATCATTTTGCCGTCTTTTTTTACGGCGACCGAATACTCTTCTTTTTTTTGTTTTAACGAATTCATAAACTCTAAAAAGTAGTCGGGCGATAACTCGTTGTCGCCTAAATCTTCTTTGTAATCGTACCCCCACCATTTATTGAGTTGGTCGTCTACGTATAAATTGTAATAGTCGGTTTTGTCTTTTTCGGTTATGTCGGTAACGGTAAGTCGCGGTGTTTTTATTAAAACGGGCGGAACGATTTTATCAAATTCCGTATTCACTTTAACAAAGTTTTTTTGTTTTACGTCTGTCGGGTGATATTGCAATTTAGAAATTCTAAGCCCCATATCCCCGCAGTCTTCTTCTCTGTTAATATACTTTACGCCGTCGACTGCAAACATTTTTGCAAATTCCTGCGCCATTACGGGGTAAACGCCTTCGTAATTTTTTAAGCCCTTTTCTACGTGAACTATAAGCGTGTCGTTTAGCCTTTCGCCTATCGAAAAGGCAATTACCTTTCCGTCCGTTTCTATATATGCGCCCGACTGTCCCAAACTTTCGGCATTCTTTACATAGTCGTAAACCTTTTGTTGTTCTACCCTTTCCGACCACACCGAAAAGTCCGTACCCCGTTCGAACTCTTTTAAAAACATTTCTATTTTTCCGTAGTCGTCTGACGTCAAACGCTTAACGACATAATCGGGATACAGCCTTTTGAATTTGTTTACGTGGTTTCTTTGTCCGCTGTGTTTCTTGCCCGAATAAGTCTTAAACTTTTCGGCGTCGTAAATATAATCGCTCCAATTTCTGTCGTTATATATTTCGGTCTTATCGTAGCGTGCGCTGAGTTTTACCGCCGTCGCATTGTCGATACAGCAAAACAGTAATGGCAAATTGTTTTTCTTTGCATACTCTTCTATTTGAATAAGCGCGTTTTCTACGTTTTTACCCATAGGGTAGTAAAAGGCGTTTGTATAATCTTTACAAGTTTCTTTTAAAATAAGCGTGTCGTCAACAACGGCGTACTCGGTTAAATACTCGTCGCGCCACATATACTTTATACCTGCGGAAATATCGCAAAAAGAAATTTCCGACCTTAAAAAATAATCTTTTACCGAATTTACGTTTTTACCTAATTGCTGAAATTTTATCATAAGTCATAATTTAAGGCGCAGGGTTCTGCGCCTTTTCGTGTTTAGTTTGTTTTATTTTTTCTTTTCTTTGTCTTCTTCTACAACCGCTTTAAGCGACGCCAACAGCCCCGTTATGTTTTGTATTTCGCTGGGCACTATAATCTTCGTAGCATTTCCGTCTGCCATAACTTTTAACGCGTCGTAACCTTTTAGCGTTAAATACGCGGGATTGGGGTTTGCGTCGTTAATCATTTTAATGGCGGTTGCGGTCGCTTCGGCTTCAGAAATTACCGCCGTCTTTTTGGCTTCGGCACGCAAAATCATCGCTTCCTTTTCGCCTTCTGCGACAAGTATGTTAGAACGCTTTTCGCCTTCTGCTTTCAAAATGCTTTCACGTCTTTCGCGCTCTGCTCTCATTTGCTTTTCCATCGCCTGCTGAATATCTTTGGGCGGTAGAATGTTTCTTAATTCCACACGGTTAATTTTAATACCCCACGGGTCGGTCGCTTCGTCTAAGATAATTCGCATTTTGCCGTTTACCGTATCGCGCGAAGTAAGCGTTCCGTCTAGTTCCAACTCGCCGACAAGGTTACGCAAGGTGGTTGCCGTTAAGTTTTCTATCGCGCAAAGCGGGTCTTCTACGCCGTAGGTATAAAGCTTTGCGTCGGTTACCTGAAAGTACACTACCGTGTCTATTTGCATAGTAACGTTATCTTTGGTAATAACCGCTTGTGGCGGAAAGTCTGCGATTCTTTCTTTTAAAGACACGGGCTTTCCGACTGGTTTATCTATAAACGGAAAAACGAAATGAATACCAGTGTTTAAAATTCTGCTGAATTTACCCAGTCTTTCTATTACGACTACCGTCGATTGTCTTACTATGGTAATGGATTTTATTATAATCAAAAATAAAACCGTCGCCAAAACTATAAGTACGACTGCCCAAGTTTCCATAAACGCTTCTCCTTTTATTATTGTTTGTTTTCTTTTACGGGTTCTACCACGTATTTATTGCCTTTTAATTCTTTTACGGTAACTATCGTTCCTGCCGGAATGGGCATATCGTTAAACGATACGGCGTTCCACGTAACGTCGTTTACCTTTATCGTACCCAAACTGTCAAAGGTTATCGCCGATAGCAACCTAAACTCTCTGCCGATTGCCATATCGGCGTTGGTGCGCATATCTTTAACGTTGAGTTTTTTTAATACCAACTGTCTGAAACATAACAACAGTATAAACGAAACCACTATAAACGCGGGGATTTGAAAATACCAGTCCAGCCCGACCGCCGACAAAATCAAAGATACTAGCCCACCGCCGGCGAACCATATGCACAACATATCGGTCGTAATAAATTCAAGCAACAGCGATACCGCCGTTACTATAAGCCAAACATACAGCCACATAGTTATAAGCCCCCTTTAAAATATTTTGTTAGAATTTTTTAAATATTCTAAAATTTCGCCTAACCTGTCTAAATCGTCCCTAGTATAGTAGTCGATGTAAATTCTGCCTTTATTGTCGTTACCGATGGCGTTGACCTTGGTTCCAAAAACCCTTTGCATATCGCCTATAAGTTCTTTAAGTTCTAACGAAAGTTCTTGACGCTGTTTTTTCTTTGCCTTTTCTTCGGGCGGTAAAAAATATTCTTTTACGCGTTTTTCTATTTCGCGAACGGACAACCCGTCTTTTACGGTCGCTTCGGCAAACTTTACTTGGTCTATTTGCGAAACGGGAAGCAACGCCCTTGCGTGCCCTGCGGAAAGTTTACCGCTTTCTACCATTTTCATTACTTCGGGCGAAAGACTTAAAAGCCTTAGCGTGTTTGCGATAGCCGGACGAGATTTGCCTATTCTGTCGGCAAGGTCTTCTTGCGATAAACCATAATCGTTCATAAGCGACTTCATCGCGTTGGCGGCTTCTATGGGGTTAAGGTCTTCGCGTTGTAAGTTTTCTATAAGCGAAATTTCTTTTATCTGACGTTCGTTATAGTTTTTTATAATTACCGGAACCTTGCTTAGACCTGCAAGTTTACTTGCCCTAAACCTTCTTTCGCCGGCGATAATCATATATCTGTCACCGCTCTTGTTTACGATGATAGGCATTATCACGCCGTGTTTTTCGATTGAATCGGCAAGTTCCCTTAGCGCCGTTTCGTTAAACACCTTTCTCGGCTGATTGGGGTTTGCGAATATAGAACCGATGTCTATTTCGGTTACGCCCGCTTTTAAGCTGTCTGCTTCTTCTTCGAAAATCAGGCTTTTACCGTAATCTTCTTCCGTTTCCGAAAATAACGCCGATAAACCTTTACCTAGTCCTCTGCTTGGTTTCATTGTCTTTTGCTCCGTTTAAACTTTTATTTTTTACTGTTTTTTAATTTTTGCCGGTTGTCTTGCCAAAAACTCTTCGGTAAGCGAATTATAAGCCCTTGCCCCCACGCACTTGGTATCGTGAAGCATTATCGGAACGCCGTGGCTGGGCGCTTCCGCAAGCCTGATGTTACGTGGGATTATCGTTTCGAATACCCGTTTACCGAAAAATCTTTTTATCTCCGACGAAATCTGACGAGAGATTATCGCACGGTTGTCACTCATCGTAAGAACTACGCCTTCTATTTTTAAGTCGGGGTTTAAGTGCTTTACTACCAGTTTTATAGTATTCATAAGTTGGCTTAAACCTTCCATAGCGTAGTACTCGCTTTGAATGGGAATAATTACCGAATCGCTGGAAGCAAGCGCGTTTATGGTTAAAAGACCAAGCGACGGCGGACAGTCTATGGTAATAAAATCGTAACTCTTTTTAGCCGTTTCCAGAACTCTTTTTAACACGCGTTCTCTGTCTTTTAAATAAACCAACTCTACTTCGGCGCCGGCAAGGTCTATGCTGGACGGCAAAATATCCAAACCGTCTACACACGTTCTCATTACCGCCGATTCTATGGGGGCGTCGTCTATCATTACCTGATATACCGAATTTTTTACTTCGCTTTTAGAAAACCCTAAGCCCGTGGTCGCGTTGCCTTGCGGGTCTAGGTCAACTATAAGGCACTTGTACCCCTTGGTTGCCAAGTACGCCGACATATTAACGCACGTCGTAGTCTTTCCTACCCCGCCTTTTTGGTTTGAAAATGCTATTATTTTGCCCATAAATCTTCCTCTCGTCGTTTGTGCGGTTTGTTTTTAATCTTTTTTATCGGGTTCTTCGGAATTTTTATTTTCTTTGTCCGTTTCCGACTTTGCACTTTCTAAATCGGTTTTGCCTTCCGCCCGTTCTTTTACGGCGTTATCCGAACCTTCGTCTTGCCGTTTTGCTTCTTCGGGCTTATCGGGTACGATAACGCTCTTTCTTCTTAAAAAGGGATTCTCCCTTAAAGTCCTTTCGTTATCGTCCATAAACTGCATTATTTCTTCTACCGATTTGCCTTCCATAAGCATATCTACTTCTTCGCTGAAAATAGTTTCTCTTTCGACTAAAAGCCTTGCCATATTGTCTAAAAGCGTCTTGTTTTCGGCTAAAAGTTTTCTTGCTTTTTCAAGCGAAATTTCTACAATTTCGCGTATTTCTTCGTCGATTATCGCGGCAGTCTGCTCGCTATACGTAACGTGCGACGCCATATCTCTGCCTATAAATATTTCTTTTTCGGCAGAATACGAAATAGGCCCTACCCTTTCGCTCATACCCCACTCGGTAACCATAAGCCTTGCGCGTTTGCTTACTGCCTGAATATCTCCCGAAGCGCCTGCCGATATGTCTTTAATAATAAGTTCTTCGGCAACGCGTCCGCCAAGTGTCATAACTATATCGTCTAACAGTTTAGCCTTGGTTAAATGGTTGTCGTCGTTGTCGGGGCGAGTCATCGTATAACCTGCCGCCTGACCGCGCGGTATTATAGAAACTTCGTGCACGGGGTCGCAGTTGGGCAACAACCTTGCCAGAATCGCGTGCCCCGATTCGTGATATGCGGTAATGCGTTTGTCTGTTTCGGTAACCAGTCTGGATTTCTTTTGCGGTCCTAACAGAACTTTGTTTATACCTTCGTAAAGGTCTTTGTTGCTTATATATTTTCTGTTTGCCCTTGCCGCCAAAATAGCCGCTTCGTTTAAAAGGTTTTCTAAGTCGGCGCCCGAAAATCCGCTCGTCATTCTTGCGACAGTCTTAAAATTAACGTCGGTTGCAAGCGGTTTGTTTCTTGCGTGAACTTTTAAAATGGCTTCCCTTCCGCGAACGTCGGGGGTGTTTACGTAAATCTGACGGTCAAACCTGCCCGGTCTTAACAGAGCCGGATCCAGTATGTCGGCACGGTTGGTTGCCGCCATAACAATAATACCGTCGTTGGTTTCAAACCCGTCCATCTGAACAAGCAACTGGTTAAGCGTTTGTTCTCTTTCGTCGTGTCCGCCACCCATACCCGTTCCGCGTTGACGACCTACCGCGTCTATTTCGTCTATAAACACGATACACGGCATATTCTTTTTTGCAACGTCAAACAAGTCTCTTACTCTCGAAGCGCCTACGCCTACGAACATTTCCACAAAGTCCGAACCGCTTATAGAGAAAAACGGCACACCGGCTTCGCCTGCGACGGCTTTTGCAAACAAAGTTTTACCCGTTCCGGGAGGCCCTACCAACAATACGCCCTTAGGAATTCTTGCGCCTAGTTCCGAAAACTTTTTAGGATTTTTAAGGAAGTCTACCACTTCGGCAAGTTCGGCTTTTTCTTCTTCTGCGCCGGCAACGTCGGTAAACCTTACTTTTAAATCTCGATTAATACGGGCGTTGGTTTTTGCAAAATTCATTGCGCCTTTTGTTCCGCCCTGCGACTGATTGATAATAATCAAAAAGATAACGGCAATTATTACCGTACCCAAAATGGGCAACAACGACGACCATATAGAGCCTGCGTTGGGGTCAGAATAGTTAAAGTTGACATTACCGCAGATTAGAAGTTCTTCTAGTTCGTGAACGCTGTCGCTACTTCTAGAAAAAGTCGTCGAATAGTTTTTTGCAGACGTTTCGTTAAAAACCAACTTAAAGGTTATATTGTACCCGTCTACGTACACGTCGGACAAACGGACTTCGTTGTAATTATAATTAGCAATCGAAGATTTTACCGTTCCCGCATTGGACTTTTCTAGTTCGTCTTTGGTGAGTTTACCGTCGCCGGACAATAACGCAAGTTCGTAAAATTCCGAATAATCTACCGAAGTCGTGTTGTTTCCGATACAATTAAACAAAGAAAGCGAACCTACTACCAGCACGATACATAAAATTACAATCCATAAAATTTTGCTGTTTTTCGATTTCAAGTTAAAATTCTCCTTAATCTTAGTATCGTTTAGTATACGGTAAAAAGATTAAAATAACCTTGAATGGTCAATTTATTATTTTGTTTTTTTATCTTTATATTTATTTTTATATATTATACATTACAAAAACCAAAATTTCAATATTTTTTATACAAATTTTTTTAGTTAAAATTTTTATCTTTGCGCCTATATTATATTATTGCGCCACACATCTTTTGCGTTTTTATAATTTTGTTTGCGTTTGGTTTTCTTTTATTAGAAAAAATTTTTTGCGTTGGAATTTTTTGCTTTTTCATCGCTTTTACTCGACAAAAAAATTTTTACTTTACGTAAAAATTATATTCCTAAGGCACTCTTTTTTTATTATAAAATAAAACAAACACAACGCAAAGAATTTTCGTATTTTAGGTAAAAATATAAGGTAGTGCACCTAAGGTTTTTAAATTGTTCGATTATAACGCGATTAGTTTTGACATTCACTTTGTTTTTTAAACCATCCGTCGCTTTTAATTATATATAAACAACCAACCAATTTCACTGCTTTTACCCAACGTACGATATATTATATTCAAACAAACCGTCCGACTTTCGATTTTATTAAAATTTACATATTTAACACTGTTTGATTTAGTATACTTTTATGGCAACTTAGTGCAAAAGTTTTAAGGGCCTATATTTTGTTTCACGTGAAACATAACACTTTTTAAAAATGTTTCACGTGAAACAGGGGTTTTTGGGGAAAATACATCGGGGAAAGAAAAAATCGGGTATTTTTACCCGATTTTTATAAATAATTTATAGAAAATTCAATAAAAATTAAATGCGCTAAACAAGTTTTACACAGATGATTTAATAAACGATAAAATGTCTAAATGCGAAATAGATTTTATAATAATGTCAAAGATATTTATATTGCAAATAAAACCAACAATCTTACTGTTTTGTGCGACCAACGATAGTTGCTGAACAAAACCTATGGGCAAAGCGTTTATAATAATTACCGCAAACTGTATAATTATAACGCCACGAACAAATCCGAGCAATAAGCCAAGCGCTTTATTTACTGCGCCAACCAACGATAAAGCGCTTAATTTTTTTGTCATATCTCCTAAGATAAACAAAAGAATTTTAAATACAACAAACAGTAAAACAATAGATATGCCACAAACGGTATAATACGCCAATGCAGGTGAAATAATTTGATTAAGAGTGGTATCCATAGGAATGGTGCCGTCGTTTTTTGCTTCTAGTATAATTTTAATAAGCCAAGACGACAAACCCGACTCAGAAAGAGAACTTTCTATTGCATTGTTTAACGTTGTGTTTGCAAGTTCTTCGCCAAACACCGAATTGACCACGTTCGAAACTTTTTCGGTAACGGTAGTAATAAATCCGAATTGGTTTTGTAAAAAGTTGGCACACTGAGAACAAAGCAGAACGGCAAGCAACAAACTTATAATCGTACCGAATACGGAAACGAATGTTTTTACAAAACCCTTTGTCAATCCGGATATTGCAAATATTACCAGAATTGCAAGCGCAACAACGTCTATTATAGCGCTATCGGTAGAATTTAATAAAAGATAATTCATAAACCACCAAACACAAACAAACGTTTGTAAAATGTTTATATATAAATATATTTTACCACATCGCAAAAGATTAAACAAATAAATACATAAAAATGTTTAACAAAACTAAAAACGGGAAAACTAGTTATAAAACAAAAAAAGGAACACTATGGATACGCTTAATTACACTTTTAGTATGTTTAACGACTTTACCTCCGACGGAATTTCCGAAGCATTAAAAAAACTTTCGCCTGAAAACAAAAAACCGATTATCGTTTGTATAGGGAGCGACCTTGTTTTAGGCGACAGTTTAGGCCCGCTTATCGGTACGCTTTTACAAAAAAAGTCGCTAAACAATTATATATACGGTACGCTTAACTCTCCTATAACGGCAAAAGACGTGGGGGTTGCAAAAACGTATTTAAAACAACTTCACCCAAACTCGGTAGAAATTACCGTAGACGCGGCAATAGGCGACGCCGACGATGTAGGTTTAATTAAAGTGGTAAACAGGGGATTAAAACCGGGGCTCGGCGTAGACAAAAAACTCGGGACAATCGGCGACGTAAGTATAATAGGTATAGTTGCCGGAAAATCGGTAAAAAACTACAACCTATATAACCTGACCAGACTTAACCTTGTATATAAAATGTCAGAAATAATCGCCGACGGAATTTATAAGTTTTTATCTAATTCAAACGAAAACATAAAAACGTATGTATCGTAAACATTTACGCCCGACCACCACAAACAAAAAA
>CAYYYD010000008.1:0-7436 GCA_964475885.1 uncultured Christensenella sp. | reverse complement strand
AAAAAACAATTCGGTTAGTAACTTATTTAGAAAGCAGACCCAAAGAAAAATCTATTCTTCTTAAAGTTTCGTCTTTACCCAAAATATCGGCAACTTCGGTTGCGCCACCCGAAGTAGACTCTTTACCGGTAATACTTATTCTGGCAATCCACAAAAGCGCCTGTTTTTTAATTTCTAGTTTAGCGGAAAGTTCTACCAACTTACTAAACAACGTAGAATTATTCCAATCGGAAACTTCCGACAAAACATTTTTAATTTCCGGAAGCACCGACCTTGCAAGTTCTACCGACGACTTTTGTTTTTGGTTTTCAAAAAGCGATAAGTCGTATTCGCCGAACTCTTCTAAGAAATCAATTTTTTCGGGAATGTCGCTAAAAATCTGAATCCTTCCTTTTGCCAAAGCCAAAAGTTTATCTTCGTCGTATTTACCGAAACACTTGCTTTGCTTTAAAAACGGATACGCCCTTTTCTTGTATTCTTCGAAACTCATCTCTTTAACGTATTCGCCCGAAAGCCACTTTAATTTAACTTCGTCGAAAATAGACGGCGACTTGCTAATACCGTCTAACGAGAAGTTTTGTATAAGTTCGCTTAAACTCATTTTTTCGGTATTCGACTTAGGGCTCCAACCCAAAAGCGCAATATAGTTTACAATGGCTTCTTTAACGTAGCCCTTGTTTACAAAGTCTTCGTAACTTGCGTCGCCGTTCCTTTTAGAAAGTTTGTGTTGCGCGTCTTTCATAATAGGCGGAAGATGAATGTATACGGGGCGTTCCCAACCGAACGCATCGTACATAAGGTTGTACTTAGGCGTAGAAGAAAGATATTCCGTTCCGCGAATAACATGCGTAATTCCCATTAAATGGTCGTCTATGACGTTTGCGAAATTATAAGTCGGCATGCCGTCGCTTTTAATAAGTATTCCGTCTTCTATGTCTTTGTAGTCTACGCTGATGTCCCCGTAAACAAGGTCGTGATAAGAACCCGTTCCCGTCGTCGGAACGTTTTGACGAATAACATAACTTTCGCCGGCGTCTAGTTTTGCCTGTACTTCTTGTTTAGAAAGGTTTAAGCAATGCTTGTCGTAACGCAAATTGCCTTCTTCGTCTTTTAAAGAAGCAATCCTTTCGTGAGAACAAAAACAGTAATAAGCCCCGCCTAGTTCCACAAGTTTTTTAGCGTATTCCAAATAAATATCACGCCTTTCGCTTTGAATATACGGGCCGTAATTACCGCCTACATCGGGACCTTCGTCGTACATTACGCCCGAATCGCGCATAGTATCGTAAATAATTTTAACCGAACCATCTACATATCTGGCGGTATCTGTGTCTTCTATTCTTAAAATAAAATCTCCGCCGTATTTTTTAGAATACAAAAACCCGTAAAGTGCGGTACGCAAACCGCCTATGTGCAAATAACCTGTCGGGCTGGGCGCAAAACGTGTTCTTACTTTATTCATTTATATCCTCCTTAACTCGGTTTAAAAGTTTTTCTAAATCGCAAGTCTTTTGAATGTACTCCATTCTTTTTTCTTTAAAGTAACTGTAAACGGAATTTGCCGTAACAATCAAATGGTCGGAAAGTTTAACGTTATGTAACTCGCATAATATGTTCAGTTTTTTTGTAGTAAAGTCGTCTTGACTGCTAGGAAAACAATTTTCGCTGGGATGATTATGCGCGATAATCGCAAATTTAGGTTTAAAAACCGCAAACGCCGTTATTATTTCGGGAATGTCTACGCTAACGCTGTACCTGTTTTTGTCTTCGAAGGCAAGGCTGGTAATCTTTTTATATCTTGCGTTTAGCAAAACCAAAATAAACTGCTCGGTTTTACAGTCTTTAAAAATCTTTTTCAAATACTTTTCTATAGCCACGGGCGAAGTCCAAAACTCGTCGCCATTCTTTTCTGCTTGCTCGTTTATTCTTTTATACGTTTCGCCTATAACCGCCAAGCCCGAAGCGACGCGAACTCCTACGCCTTCGACGGTCATTAACGATTTTACCGACGCGTCGAAAACACCGCCTAAACTACCGAACACCCTAAGTATTTTATGTGCGAGAGCGTTGGTATCTTTTCTGGGAACTAGGCTAAACAATAATATTTCTAATAATTCGTGGTCGGACATCGAGCCGGGGTTAGCAACAAACTTGCCAATCATTCTTTCTCTGTGTCCGAAATGAAGTTCACCTTGGTTCATATAGGTATTTTACCATACTTTTGCGTTTTAGCAAAATAAAAAAACAAATTATACACAAAATCAAGTGCAAAATACATAATAATATTGTATAATTTAAAAAACGGCAATCAACTTATAAAGGAGAACCATATGAAAAACTTCCCTGCGTTTATAAACGACCTTAAAACTCTTGTCTCTTTTAAAAGCGTAAAGGTCAAAGGCGAAAACGGAACGCCCTTCGGCGAAGAAAACAAAAAGGCTTTGCATTTCTTTTTAAGCCTAGCCGAAAGTTTCGGGTTCCAAACAAAAAATTACAGCGACTACGCCGGCGAAGTAATTTTCGGCAAGGGCGAAGAAATAGGTATAATAGGTCATTTAGACGTCGTTCCCGCAGGTCCCGACTGGAAAACCGACCCGTACACCCTTACTAAAATAAACGACGTTTATTACGGCAGGGGCGTTTCCGACGACAAAGGTTTAACGTTGATGTGCCTGTACGCCCTAAAAGAACTAAAAGACAGCGGAATAATTCCTAACAAAAAAATCCGCCTAATCGTCGGTTGCGACGAAGAATCGGGGTGGGAAGACATAGCATACCTAAAAACCCTAAAAGACTTTACCTTTCCCGAAAAAGGTTTTTCGCCCGACGGGGAATTTCCGCTTACCTACGCCGAAAAGGGTATAGTTCATATAACGTTTATTCTTCCTGCGCTTAAAAACTTTTACGGTTTGAAAGGCGGAACGGTAGTAAACGCAGTCTGCGGAGAAGCGCACGCACGTGTTAAAGAAGACGGAATAAACGAATCGCTTATATACAAATGCGGACTAAACCTACAAAACGGGCACGAACTCGTAAGCATAGGCAAGTCTTGTCACGGTTCTACGCCGTCGCGCGGTATAAACGCGCTTAACAATCTTTTTAAGTATTTTTTAGAAACGGGCGAAGACGTACAAAATTTTTACGACAACGTTATTCTAGATAAGTCGGGTTTAAGAAATCTGAAAAACGAACAAGGCGACCTTACGATGTCGCCCGACCTTTTGTGGGAAGAAGACGGAAAGGTAATGGTAAAATGCGATATGCGTATACCTGCGCCCGTAACCTTTAACGAAGTTAAACCTATTATAGACGGGTTCGGCATACAATACGAGTTTACCGAAAAACACCCGCCGTTTATGGTAGACGTAAACGACGAGTTTATTCAAACTCTGCTTAACGCATACAAGGAAATTACCGGCGAAAAAGACGCGCTTCCCAAATACGAAACGGGTAGCACCTATGCAAGAGTTTTTGCTAAAGGGTGTTCGTTCGGGGCAGGCGGAATAGACGGTTTTTCGGGCGGGGCGCACGAACCCAACGAAAGAATGCCCGAAGAAATTATGCTTAAAATTTATAACGTTTATAAAACGGCATTGTTTATGCTGTCAAAATAATTGACAATATATTTTTTTAATAATATACTTTAACTAGTTTAATATTTATCGGTTGAAGACTGCGGGAGAGAGTGCTTGCCACCGCCGAAGGAGTAAAACTTTCAGGCAAAAGGACCGCTGTCGGACGGAACTTTGGAAAAGGGGATAACCCACCGAAGAAGCAATCTTTTTTATAAAGAGAATCTTTCAGGTAAAAAGACGAAGTCGGAATAATTTTTTTAAGGAGAAATTATATGCCCGACTTCTTTTTTTTGTTTTTAGAAATATTAGGTACAATCGCTTTCGCCGTATCCGGCGCAATAAAAGGGGTAAGCAAAAAACTAGACGTTTTCGGTATCTGTTTTTTAGGACTGATTACTGCCGTAGGTGGCGGAATAATAAGAGATTTAATTTTAGGAAACACTCCGCCGGAAACTTTTATTAATCCGATATACGCAATAATATCTTTGTGTACTTCTATAATAATCTTTTTGCCCTTCGTAAGAAAGTTCTTAACCAAACACAAACGCGGTTACGACCTGTGTCTGCTTATAACCGACACCATAGGGCTTGCAACCTTTTCGGTAATAGGCGTGCAAGTCGCTTACGCAAGTTATTCTTCTAATACCTTTTTGCTGATATTCGTCGGCGTGGTAACGGGTGTAGGTGGCGGTGTGCTACGCGACATAACCATAAACAGTATTCCCGACATTTTCGTAAAGCACTTTTATGCGTCGGCGTCTATACTCGGCGTAACGGCAACCTGCATATTATGGAAACTGGTAGGCGAAACGGTTGCAATCGTTTCGGGGTTTGTTATAATATGCGCGCTTAGATTTTTAGCCGCAAAATTCCGCTGGAACCTGCCGACCGTTCACGATAACAATATCGATTTGTAATACAACTGCGATTTTTGTTGGAATTTTTGCAAAACCGTGCTAAAATAATAGTATAAAGGACAAGGTGAGTTATGAACTTCGATATAGAACTAGTCGGCAAAATAGGCTCTATGGCGCTTATCGACAAACAAAGCAACACGCTAAACTATTCTTTAATAGAAAGACTTTCTAAAGAACTTCGCCCCGGCTACATTTGGGTTACAAGCGGAGCGGCGGAAACGGGCAGGCTCGACTATATTAAACGCACGGGCAAAGAACTTAAAGAAAACGACGAAGACGCAAAAACCGACTACTCGGCTCAGGGACAGTCGATTTTAATGTCTACCTACCGCCAATACGTCAACCCCGAATATTCTTTAAGGCAAGTGCTTGTCGAACACCAGCACTTTAACGACGACGAAAAACGCGAACACCTAAAAGCAATGCTCTTACGCTCGCGCGAGCAAAACGCAATACCCATTATAAATTACAACGACGCCGTCAGTTCGGAAGAAAGCAGACGTTTCGAAATACAGTCGCTAAAAAACAAAAAGACAAAAGTCGTCGAATGTGTAGACAACGACGAAACGGCTTCTCAAATCGCTTGTCTGGTAAAAGCAAAAAATCTTTTAATATTCACCAGCGCCGACGGGATATACAAAGACCCCAAAGACTCTTCGACTTTAATTAAAGAAATCGGCGGAAGCAATATTCAAGAAGTGCTAGACAATATTACCGAATGCGAAAACTATTGCAACGGCGCTTCCAGAAAGGGTGCGAACGGGGCAAAGGCAAAACTAGAATATATTAAAGACGCGGTTAAAAACGGAACCACCGTTTATATCGCTTCGGCACAACATTCTATTTCGGACGTACTGTCGGGTAAAGCCGTCTGTACTAAAATAGGAATAAGGTGAACTAAATCGTTTTAACAAAAAAACCTGCAAGATTGCAGGTTTTTTTGCAAGAACAAATTTATAAGTTAAAGACTTTCTGTAATCCCTAACAGATATATTATCTCATAAACCGAACAAAAAATCAATAGGTTTTTAAAAAATAAAGTTGACAAAATTTTTTAAAAACCTATTGACAAGCAAGCCGTTTTATATTACGATATAGGTGAAAAAAGGAAAACCTTTTTAAGGAGGATTGGACCAATGAACAGGAGAACCCAAACCAAATAGATTACAGGAGGGCGGTCCAATGTACAGTTTTAATTTTTCAGATTATAAAAGGGGGTAAAGACCAATCAACGATTTAAGCGCTTGCTGTAAAAAATCCGTTGGCTAATTAAAGTTCCGAAACAGGAAAATAAAGTAACAAGGTGTTAGCCGAAAACGGTAGTGAAAGCAGGCTACAACTTAATAAAGATATATTAGGGGACGAGCGTTTCGTCCCCTTTTGTGTTTAAATTTTTTTCGTTTTAAAGAATAATATTATAATTTCCGCACACAATACTGTCAAGGGGGAAGTTATGAAGAATAAGAAGAAAAGCAAAGTTGCTAGTAAAAGCAACGACTCTGCATCGACAAAAAACTGCAAATAATGAAGAAAAAGAAAAAACAAAAGAAATCTTTAATGAACAGCAGTTTTGACGTGTTCGGTTCGTATACGGGTACAGACAGTACTAATAAATACGAAAAACCGATTCAAGACGCAGACGACTTATAGTTAAACTAAACCTATAAAGAAAAAGAACGGTAAACGATTACAGTTCTTTTTCTTTTTTTTTTATTAAAATACAAACCAATAACAACTAACTAAAACTATTGCTAATAAACAGTTGTTAACAATAAACAAAACGTCGCTTAAAATTCTTTTTTGTTTGTTTCGTTTACCAAAGCCTAAAATAAAAAACACCGTACCGCAAACATAAGAAAGTAACGATAATACAAAAGAAATTATCAAGGATACGTCGTTTAAACAAAAAACCGAACTTATATAAATAGTAGACGTCCCTTCTACAAGAGTCAAAATTTCCGCAAAAATAATCGATAAAGCAAAAAACATTATAGCCAAGCAAATTAAACTAACCGAAACGTAATTAAACACAGAAAAGGCTAATGAAGTCCCTTTTGCGTTATCGGTTTTTATATCTTTTTCCGTACTTAGGTTGTTTTCTACGGCACAACCGCATTTAGGACAAGCCACCGCCTTATCGTTTAACTCGTTTCCGCAATTTGTACAATACATATTTTTATCCCCCTTTTATTAAAATATAATCAAACCCAACAAAAAATTGACGCTTGCAATAACGATAGAAGCAATCGAAAACCCTTTGCCTTTGTTATTTCTTTTTAACGCCCTAGAAAGCCCTATTCCGCCAAACACCCAACCGAGTATCGGTATAAAAAAAGAACATACAAAACCTGCAACCGCCATACCGTTTTTGTTTTGCGCGTTACCGTTAGCGTCGTTGCTTTTATTGTTAGAAGTGGCAACACCGCAATTCGGACAAACCACCGCTTGGTCGTTAATCTCTTTTCCGCAATTTGTACAATACATAAAATTTCTCCTTTACCTTTCTTCTTATTATAAAGGTACAATGTGCCTTTTGTCAAGCAAAAATTGTACATTGTGCTATTCTTTACGTATGATAACGATAGAAGAAATACAAAAACGGTTACGGGAAGCAATACATTACGGCAACATTTCTCAAAAAGAACTTGCTACAAAATTAGGCATAAACCCTTCGACCGTTAGCAAATATATGCGACTAGACAAATATCCGTCGCTAGACACATTTGCTAATATATGTAAAATTTTAGACGTATCGGCAGACGAGATTTTGGGGTTAAAGTAAAACGCTTGACATAAAACTTCAAATATACTAAAATAAACGTGCTTTTAAGTCAGTTATACGGTCGCGGGGGCGGAGAGAAACCGTCAATGAGGAAAGTCCGAGCGTTTTAGAAACAGGGTGCCGGAGAAATCCCGGTGAAGGCGACTTTAAGGAAAGTGCAAC
>CAYYYD010000007.1:39028-40277 GCA_964475885.1 uncultured Christensenella sp. | reverse complement strand
CACATACAGCCTTGCAGTTTTCGTTTACAGCGCAAGTTGTAACGTCGGTCGATTTTGCTTTTACCAAGACAGAATACGGGTTGTTTTGGTTACCCAAATAGTATGCGTTTTCGTATTCGTTAAACCGTAAATCGTTGCAGTCATAAAAGACGTAGTTACCCAAACTCTTTATACCGTTACCTACCGTTACGTTTGTTAACGAAGTACAACCTTCGAACGCCTGACTTAAAATACTCGTTACGCTGTCGGGAATAGTCACGCTTTCTAAATTAACGCAATCTCTAAAAGCCCCTACGCCTATACTGGTCAGCCCGTTTTCTATAGTTACGCTCGTCAAAGAAGCGCAACGCCTAAACGCATAACTTTCTATCTCGGTTATACTTGCGGGGATAGTTATGCTTTTTATTGTAGAACAACGTTCGAATGCGTTAAATTTGATTTTTTTAACGGGCTTGCCGTTATACTCGGAAGGAATAATAAATTGGTTACGCGCTTCTGTCCCCCTACCCGATACTATGTAATAAGTTCCGTCTCCGCTTAAAGTATAGTCTAGCCCCGTAGCATACGCCGAACCCGAAGTTTGCGACGTATCGGAAGGCTGTTGCGTACCCCAACTTGCAACTGCGGTTTTGTTTTCAGTAAACTTCCAAACCGTTTCTGCCGTTACCGAATTGCCGTCTATTTTCCAACCGTTAAAGTCGTAATCGGTTTTGGTAGGTTGTGGCAATTCGCCGATTTTTTGGTCGTAAGTAACCGTTTTAGTTGCAGTATCGCAATTACCGGTTGCGCCGTCGTAATTAAAAGTAAGCGTATAGGTTTGTGCAGACGAATCGTCGCTTGTATCGTCACAGGCAGAAACCGTTAATAAACCGCATACAAGCATTGCAAACGCTAAAATTAAAAAAACCACCTTTTTGACTTTCATATAAAAAGTCCTCCTTTAATTTTTTGCGCCTTTAAATAAAAAAAGTGCGCCTACCGAAGCTAGCGCACAAAAAACGCAAACCCCGATTGTCGTCACACAAACCTTAACAAAACAAGATACTTCCCTTTGTCTTTACTAAGTGGGATTTGCATTTTTGTCAAATACCGTATATAAAGACAAAAGGGTAAAAAATTCCATAAAAAAAGGAATACCCGAATTTTTGTTATTCAGTTTGTGTGACACGAGTATTGTAACATAATAATTAAAGAAAATCAATAGTTTTTATAAAAAAATTGAAAACTCCCGTCAAAAGCGTCTAAAAGG
>CAYYYD010000007.1:8503-38928 GCA_964475885.1 uncultured Christensenella sp. | reverse complement strand
AAATCAATAGTTTTTATAAAAAAATTGAAAACTCCCGTCAAAAGCGTCTAAAAGGAAGTTCCACCCAAACGCTTGCTTACGGTTTTTAACGTTTGAAACACAAACGAAAAGCGCACTGCGTTGTGTAAAACGCAGTGCGCCGTATGTTAACATTATTGTCTAAAAAACCGCTAGGGGTTTGACTTAGACTAATATTAAATTTGCGACCGATTTATTATTTAACAACCTTTACAAGAGATACAAGCCCTGCAAGTGCCGAACAAATTCCGCCGATAATAGAGCCTACCGCTAAGGTAAGGCTGTCTTTAAGACTTGTGCTTTCGCCAAAAAGACTACCTATTCCGCTAACGATTTTTTCTAAATTTTCGTTCGGTACGCTGTAAGAAACAGTAAGGAAAAAGAATACGCCCGCTACGATAAATGCTACCGCGGAAATAAAAGAAGCAAACTTGCTACCCTTTCCGAACATACCTAAAACGGTAAACACAACGCCGACCGCTACAAGAATATATGTTAAAAGGTTCATAAACGAAAAACCGAAATATTCGACTTTTTTACCTAAAACTTCGGGGCTGTACCCGAAAGCCACTTGAAGACCGGTATACGTAGTATCGCTATCTTTTATTGCGATTGCCGGTAAGAAAATCATAACTACTGCGACAATTCCTAAAAGTGCCGACAAAAGGGGTAAATAGTTGTTTTGTTGTTTTTTCTTTTTTGCCATAATACATCTCCGTTTTAATTTTTTTCTAATTATATATTATAACTTTAAAAGTGTCAATACGTAAAACAAAAAAATTTTTGCAATTTTACACAATATTTTTTATTGTTAATATATGTACACTTTACACGGATATGTCTAATAAATCGACTTTTACGAACCTTATTTTACGCAGTTTGTTTTTTACGCAAAAGCACCCCTAACATCGAAGGTTAGGGGTGCTTATCGGTTTTTTTAATACTTAACGCTGTACAAAATATCTTCGTAATTGGGGTACGGCTGAAACTCTTTTCCGATGATGAGTTCCATAGCGTCGGCGTTTTTTCTTAAATTTGCCATATCGGGCAAAAGCACGCTTTCGCAATACTTGGCTTTTTTAAGATTGTCCCATTCGCTAGAATAGTTATCGGTGTCTTTTTCTAGTTTGTTAAGGCAAGAAGAAAACTCTTCAGATAAAGCGGACAACTTGTTTAGTACGTCGTTTTCTAAACCGCAAGAAAGGTTTTGGTCGAGTTGTTTCTTTTTGTTAAGTTCGTCTAAAACGAACTTTTCGTAACTTAAAACCGACGGCGCTATTTCTTTTCTTGCCATATCTATGGAAGTAAGCGCTTCTATAAACACGATGTTACTGTAATTTTCTAACAAAATTTCCATTCTGGAAAGGACTTCGCTCTCGCTTAACACGTGATGTTTTTTAAAGAGTTCTATATTCTTTTTTTCGGCGTAAAGCGGTAAAGCCTGAACGGTAGTTTTAAGGTTAAGCAAACCGCGTTTTTTGGCTTCTTTTTCCCATTCTTTAGAGTAGTTGTTACCCGAAAAGATTATACGCTTGTGGTCTTTAATAGTCTTTTTCAATAATTTTTCTAACGAAGAATTAAAGTCGGTAGCCTTTTCTAATTCGTCTGCAAACTCTCGCAGTTCTTCGGCAACGATAGTATTTAAAATAAAATTGGGGCAAGCGATGTTCGCCGACGAACCTACCATTCTGAACTCGAACTTGTTGCCCGTAAACGCAAACGGAGAAGTTCTGTTTCGGTCGGTAGAATCTTTTTTAATGGTCGGAAGAACGGACACGCCTATTTTTAAGTTGCCCAAATCTTTTGCGCTATACTTGGTGCCGTGTTCTATGGCACCCAAAATAGCGTCGAACTCTTCGCCGAGATATACTGAAATAATTGCGGGCGGTGCTTCGTTAGCGCCCAGTCTGTGGTCGTTGCCGGCAGAAGCGACGCTTATTCTAAGCAAGTCTTGATACTCGTCTACGCCCTTTATAACCGCAAGCAAGAAAAGTAGGAACTGTGCGTTTTCGGTAGGCGTTTCGCCCGGCTCTAAAAGGTTTTCGCCAAGGTCGGTAGAAAGCGACCAGTTGTTATGCTTACCGCTTCCGTTGACCGACTCGAACGGTTTTTCGTGAAGCAGACAAACAAGCCCGTGTCTGCTTGCGACCTTTTTCATAATTTCCATAGTAATCTGGTTCTGGTCGGTAGAAACGTTTGCCGAAGTATACACAAGCGCAAGTTCGTGCTGAGCGGGTGCGGCTTCGTTGTGTTCGGTTTTTGCATACACGCCTAACTTCCAAAGTTCTAAGTCCACTTCTTTCATAAACGACGCTACACGTTCTTTTATGGCGCCGTAATAATGGTCTTCTAGTTCTTGCCCTTTAGACGGACGCGCGCCGAACAGCGTTCTTCCGCAATGAATAAGGTCTAAACGTTTTTCGTAAACGCTTTTGTCAATTAAAAAATACTCTTGTTCTGCGCCTGCGGTGGGCGTTACCTTTTTAACGTTGTCTTTGCCGAACAGTTTTAACACCCTTAATGCCTGCGTGTTTAACGCTTCCATAGAACGCAAAAGCGGTGTCTTTTTGTCTAGTGCTTCACCGCCGTAAGAACAGTATGCGGTGGGAATATACAGACTTCCGTCTTTAACGAAAGCGTACGACGTAGGGTCCCAAGCGGTATATCCGCGCGCTTCGAATGTTGCGCGTAACCCACCCGACGGAAAACTAGACGCGTCCGACTCTCCGCGAACCAGCGAACTTTCGGAAAACTTCATTATAACGTCGCCGTCGCCGGTAGGTTCTATAAAACTGCTGTGTTTTTCTGCCGTAATACCCGTCATCGGCTGGAACCAATGCGTAAAATGAGTAGCGCCCTTTTCGATTGCCCAGTCTTTCATAACGGACGCGACAACCTTAGCGACGTCGGAAGATAACGGAGCAATGCCTTTTATGGCGTTACGAACTGCTTCGTACACCGATTCGGGCAAACGCTCTTTCATAACTTTATCGTTAAAAACCATAGAACCGAAAATTTCCGGCACATCATAATTGGACATTTGAACACCTGTTTACATACTTTTTTTAGATTTTACCAAAATTAGCCGACAATGTCAATAATTTATCGTACTTTAACAGTTGTTCTTATATCGAATATAAGAAATGCTAATCTTAATTTGATAATTTTTTTATCTTTAATTATTGACAACGATATGATAAAAATTTATAATAATTAAGTAATTACAAATACGGAGGGATTAGAATGTTACCTAATGTTAGACCTAGCGATATGCAAAGAATAACCAATAAAGAACTTGCAAACGCCTTTATCGACGAGCAGGTTAAAGAAATAAGAGCGCAGGTAGGCGACAAAAAAGTGTTGCTTGCGTTGTCCGGCGGTGTAGACTCTTCGGTAGTGGCGTCTCTTTTAATTAAGGCAATCGGCAAACAGTTGGTTTGCGTTCACGTAAATCACGGGCTGATGAGAAAGGGCGAAAGTCAACAGGTCATAGACGTGTTCGGTAAAGAACTAGACGCAAACCTTATTTACGTAGACGCTACCGACAGATTTTTGGACCTTTTAAAAGGCGTTTCCGCACCCGAACAAAAAAGAAAAATCATCGGCGGAGAGTTTATAAAAGTTTTCGACGAAGAAGCGTCTAAATTAAAAGGCATCTCTTTCCTTGCGCAAGGCACCATTTATCCCGATATTTTAGAAAGCGACGGTGTAAAAGCACACCACAACGTAGGCGGGCTTCCCAAAGAAATGCAATTCGAACTTGTAGAACCCTTGCGTTTGTTATTTAAAGACGAAGTAAGGGTAGTAGGTTCTGCGTTGGGGCTTCCCGATAATATGGTTTATCGTCAACCCTTCCCCGGCCCCGGACTAGGCGTTAGATGTTTGGGTGCCATAACGCGCGACAGACTTAACGCATTGCGCGAAGCAGACGCTATTTTACGCGAAGAATTTCAACTTAACGGGCTTGCAGGCAAGGTTTGGCAGTACTTTATTGCCGTACCCGATATGAAGAGCGTAGGCGTTAAAGACGGCAAAAGGTACGAAGGTTGGCCTGCCATTATCCGTGCGGTAAACACGGTAGACGCCATGACGGCTACGATAGAAGAAGTTCCTTACGCTTTGTTGCATAAAATAACCGACCGAATCACCAAAGAAGTAGAAGGTATTAACAGGGTTTTACTAGACCTTACACCCAAGCCCGTAGGCACGATAGAATGGGAATAATAGGTTTTTAACCCATACGAAAACTTTTATTCGTACAACTTTAATAAAACCGAACGCCTTGCAAACCGCAAGGCGTTTTTTTAGACGAAAAAAAACAACTAAAAACAGCGTAACCGTTTATAAATCGGTTACGCCGTTTCGATTGTTTAATTGTAAAATTATTTTGCAAATTCGGTTGCGCGCCATTCCCTTATGACGTTGACCTTTATTTGACCGGGATATTCCATTTCCTGTTCGATTTTCTTTGCAATGTCTTTTGCAAGGAACAACGTTTCCGCGTCGTTGACCTGTTCGGGTTTAACCATAACGCGAACTTCCCTACCTGCCTGAATGGCGTAGCACTTGTCTACACCCTTAAAACTCGAAGAAATCTCTTCTAGTTTTTGCAGACGTTTAATGTAGTTGGTGGTCGTTTCCCTTCTTGCGCCGGGGCGTGCGCCCGAAATAGCGTCTGCCGAAGCGACAAGCACGGCTTCTATAGATTTTTGTTCTACGTCGCCGTGATGAGCGAGAATTGCGTTTACCACGGTGTGGTTTTCCCTGTACTTTTTAGCGATGTCGGCACCTATCTGCATATGCGTGCCTTCGACTTCGTAATCGACGGCTTTACCCAAGTCGTGCAACAACCCTGCGCGTTTTGCGAGCGTTGCGTCTACGCCGAGTTCGGTTGCCATTAAGCCTGCCAAATGCGAAACTTCGATAGAGTGTCTTAAAACGTTTTGACCGTAACTCGTACGGAATTTAAGTCTGCCGAGAGTTTTAACGATTTCGGGGTGAAGCCCGAATACACCGCATTCGAAAGTAGCGGCCTCGCCCGCTTCTTTGATTTGCTGGTCGAGTTCTTTTTTAACCTTTTCTACAGTTTCTTCTATTCTGGCAGGGTGAATTCTGCCGTCTTGAATAAGACGTTCCAGCGCTATTCTTGCGACTTCGCGCCTTACGGGGTCGAAACCGGAAACTATAACTACTTCTGGGGTGTCGTCTATGATAAGTTCTATACCCGTTGCGTTTTCTAGCGTTCTTATGTTTCTGCCTTCGCGACCGATGATTCTTGCTTTCATATCGTCGGACGGAAGCGGTACAACGGATACAGTAATTTCTGTAGCCTGCTCTGTACTGCATTTTTGAATGGCAAGGCTTACTATTTCCTTAGCCTTTCTTTCGCCTTCTTCTTTGGCTTCGGCTTCTATGTTTTTAACGGTGCCTGCGGCTTCGCGCCTTGCTTCGTCGGTAATGCTGTCTATTAGTTGTTGCTTTGCTTCTTCCTTAGACATCTGCGAAATCTTTTCGAATTCTTTTATCATCATTTCGTGCTGATGAGCGATGTCTTCTAGTTTGTTGTCTAGTTCGTGTTGTTTTTCTTTTAAGACGTTTTGCTGTCTTGTAGTTTCTTCGTTACGCTTTAAAAGGTTTTCTTCTTTCTTTTCGAGCGACTCTTCCTTTTGGTTAAGCCTGTTTTCGATACCTTTTAGTTCGGACCTTTTTTCTCTGGTTTCTTTTTCTAGTTCGTTACGAAGTTTAAGTTCCTGTTCTTTTGCCTCTAAAATTGCTTCTTTCTTAATAGACTTGCTCTCTTCCCTTGCGTCGTCGAGCATTTTTTCAGTAACTTTTTTAATATCACCTTGTTTCTTTTCGAAAGACTTATTCTTTAAAAACCCGCCCAAAAGAACGCCCGCAACGGCGAACACCGCCGCAACTATTACCGCGATGAGTATTGCCGTAGACGATTCCATCGGTGCCAAGAACAGGGAGCCGTGATTGAAAATTTGCATTTTTAATGCCCTCCTGTTTATTGTTTTTGCGTATAATCCGAATTGCTTGTACGAATTTTTACGCTTGTTTCTTTATTTAATTATATACTAATTACCGCTAAATGTCAAAGACTTTATGCGTTTTTCTCGTCTTTATGATAGAAAGCCTGCAAAACCTTTTCTTTAACTTCTTGGTATGCTTCTTCGTTTTTCTCGAAGTAGTCTACGGCTTTTTCTCTGCCCTGCGCAATCTTTTCGCCGTTATACGAGAACCAAGAACCGCTCTTTTCTACTATGCCGTAGTTTAATGCAAGGTCGATTAGGCAACTTCCCTTAGAAATGCCTTTGCCGAAAATAATGTCGAACTCTGCCGTCTTAAAAGGCGGAGCGACTTTGTTTTTAACTATTTTGGCTTTTGTATGGTTTCCGTACGCGCCGTTAGAATCTTTTAGCGCGTCGCCCTTTCTGACGTCTATTCTTACGCTTGCGTAAAACTTTAACGCCTTACCGCCCGCGGTAACTTCGGGATTGCCGAACATTACGCCGACCTTTTCGCGAAGTTGGTTGATAAAAATTATGCACGTTTTAGATTTGCTTGTAATTGCCGTAAGTTTTCTTAACGCCTGACTCATTAAGCGCGCTTGAAGTCCGACGTGCGAGTCACCCATATCGCCTTCTATTTCGGCTTTCGGCGTAAGCGCCGCAACCGAGTCTACAACTATAATGTCTACCGCCTTGCTGGAAACAAGCGATTCGGTAATGTCTAGCGCCTGTTCGCCCGTGTCGGGTTGAGAAACGTAAAGTTCGTCTATGTTTACGCCTAGGTTCTGCGCGTAGACGGGGTCTAATGCGTGTTCGGCGTCTATAAACGCGGCGATACCGCCGTTTTTCTGCGCTTCTGCAATGGCGTGAAGCGCGACGGTCGTTTTACCCGAAGACTCCGGCCCGTAAATTTCTACTATTCTGCCCCTAGGAAGTCCGCCTATACCTATTGCAAGGTCTAACGACAAACAACCGGTAGGCATGGCTTCTATGGTATTTGCTTCCGCATTTTGACCTAAGCGCATAATGGCGCCTTTACCATACTGTTTTTCGATTTGAGTCATAACGCCTTCTAGGGCTTTTAATTTTTCTTGATTCATTTATGTAACTCCTAAATTTTTTTCAATCTTTTTATAGCCAAGCCAAGCGCAACGTTTTTAGCCTGCTCGGTAATCTGTTCTCTCGTACCCGTAAAATTATATTTATAGGTATGAACGCCGTCTTTCATTCCGACGGCAATATATATAAGCCCTACGGGTTTTTCGGTGTCGTCGCTGTTTGGACCGGCAATACCCGTCGTTGCTACGGCTATGTCGCATTTCCCCGATTTTAACAGCCCCGTAGCCATTTGATATGCCACGATAGAACTGACCGCGCCGTTTCTTTTCAGGTCTTCGGGGTTTACGCCCAACCGCTGAATTTTGCTTTCGTTAGAATACGCTACTATGCCTTCATAAAAAAATTCCGACACACCCGAATTTTTAATAATGGCGTCCGCAAGCCTTCCGCCCGTAAACGACTCGGCAACGGATATTCTTATTTTTTTAAGTTTTAATAAGTCGAATAGTCTTGACCAAAGCGTGGTTTCGAACTCGGCGTATATATCGTCTTTAAGTTCGCCGACCAAAAAACGTATAACATTAGAACTTTCGGACAGGGCTTTGTCTTTAAAAAGCAGGTCTATGGTATAGTCGCCGTTGTTTACGGTTACTGTATAGTTAAAGTCGTTGCCGAAATTATTACGGGCTTTTATAAGCGCCTTGTTTAAATCTGCGCCGTTGCCTATAAATTTAAGAATCTGGCGTTTGGCTTTTACGCCGTACTTGTTTTCTACGTACGGTATAACGTACTTACCGCACATAGTACTAAAACACTGCGGACTTTCGGGCAACACGGCAAGCGTTACCTTTTCGTCGTCCAGCATAAAGCCCTGGTACGCGCCTTCTATATTGGGAATTACGGTAGACGAAAACGGAATTACCGCATAATCGTCGGAATAATTTATTCCCGTAGCCGTTTTATAAGCGTCTAAAAATCTTTTTGCGTTTTCGTTTTCCAACAGTTCGGTATCGAACGCTTGCGCAACTATTTGCTTAACTCCGAACTTAACGCTTTCGCCGTCGGTAACGACGATAAGGTCGTACGTGTCTTTAAGTTCCGCAAGCCTTCTTTTAAAACCTAAATCGTCGGTAACGGAAATCATTTCTATTCTGTCTACCGAAACACCGCCTGCATAAAACACTTCGGCAAGTTTGCCTACATATTCCGAATCGGGTTTTTGTTCGGGACAAAAAAATGTTACCAGCGCCGTTTTCACTTGTTCTCCTTTAATACCGCCCTGTTTTTAATTATACACTCTGCGCCCGAATACACGGTAAGAAGGGTAGAAATTACAAGCATTATAACGGCGGTAAGCGTAAGCCATTCTGTATTAAACTGCAATGAAACCAGCATAACCACAATCGTTACGTCGGTAAAAAACGTTTTTATCTTCCCCAACCAATCGGCGGCGATTACCGTATTCTTTCCCGATGCGACAAGCCTAAAACCGCTTACTATCAATTCTCTTGCCAATATAAGCGCAACGCACACGGGCGCCACGAAACTCATTTTAGAAAAAAAGATTTGTCCCGTCGGCGAAACCAACGAAAGAATAAGCGCCGTAGACACCAAAACCTTATCGGCAATCGGGTCTAAAAATTTGCCCATATCGGTTACCAGATTATATTTTCTGGCAATATGCCCGTCTAAAAAATCGGTAAACGCGGCGATTAAAAATATACCCGCCGATATTAAAAAGTTATACGGTATTACGGTCAAGTAAAACACGACCGCAAAAATCGGTATCATAAATATTCTTGCTAACGTAATTCTGTTCGGTAAATTCATACTCTTTCTCCGTACAAGTCGTATTCTTGATAAGAAACTATTTTAATGTTGTAATATTCGCCGTACTCTACTTCGTCTTCCGAAAAGAAAAAAACCTTTCCGTCTATGTCCGGAGCAAAGAAATACGGCCTGCCGTAGTATGCGAGCGCGTCCGCATCGAAGCCTTCTGCCTTAACCTTAAACACCCTGCCCACCAGCGCCGAATAATTGTTTTTAACGACCTTTTTCTGTACCGAATACAGTTTTTTAAGTCGCTTGGTTTTTAGGCTTTCCGTTAAATGTCCGTCTAAGTTATAAGACGCCGTGCCCTTTTCTTTGCTGTATTTAAAAAATCCGGCGTTAAAGAGTTTGGCTTTTTCTAAAAAAGACACAAGGTTGTTAAAACTCTCTTCCGTCTCTTGCGGAAATCCCGTTATAAACGTAGAACGAACGGCAATGTCGGGCACCTGTCGTTTTAATTTGTCTATCAGTTTTAAGTACCCGTCGCCCGTACCCTTTCTGTTCATTAACTTTAATATCTTGTCGTCTGCGTGCTGAAAAGGAATGTCTATATACCTGACGATTTTAGAATTGGTAGCCATTTCGCGTATAAGTTCGTCGGTTATGTTTTCGGGATAACAGTACAAAAGCCTTATGCCTTCTATATTGTCTAACGCCGAAAGCCTGCGCAAAAGTTCTACGAGCGATGTTTTAGGGGTTAAGTCGTGTCCGTAAGCGGTGGTGTCTTGCGCAACCAAAATAAGTTCTTTAACCCTGCCCAGCGATATTGCTTCTTTTACCAAGTCGTCGGGATTTACCGAACGGTATTTACCGCGAATAGACGGTATTAAACAGTAAGTGCAATGGTTGTTACAGCCGTCTGCGATTTTTAAATAGGCGTAACCGTCGGTACTGACCTTTCTGTCTGTCAGACAATCTTTTTTAGGTTGACCTACGCAAATTACCCTTTCTTCGTTAAAAACGCGTTCTAGTACGGAATTTATATTTTCGTAATCGGAAACGCCCATAAACGCGTCTACTTCGGGAAGTTCGTTTTGTATCTCCGACAAAAACCTTTGCGGAAGGCAACCCGTAACTATTATTTTTTGTATAACTCCGTCGTTTTTAAGATTTATGCACGAAAGAATTTCTTCTATCGCTTCTTTTCTGGAACTCTCTAAAAACGCGCAAGTGTTTATAATTACCGCGTCGGCTTGCTCTAAACGGTTGGTTATCGTGTACCGTTTGCAAACTTCGGCAAGCATCTTTTCGGTATCGACACGGTTTTTATCGCAACCGAGCGATATTACGCCTATACTTTTGTTTTGCATAATGTTTTTCGCCTATCAATAAGAATCTGACATCGGCCCGAACTTTTCTTCGAACTGTTCTCTGGTAAAAAATACTCGTCTGGCTTTTGCGCCTTCGTTACCCGATATATATCCAAGCCTTTCCATTTTGTCTACCAAACCGCCCGCTTTACCGTAGCCTATCTGAAAACGGCGTTGCAACTGCGAAATGGATACCGAGCCCGAATTAACCGCAAGCCAAAGCGCCTTCAAAAACAAATCGCTTACTTCGTTTTCGTCGACTTCTCCGTCGACATCTTGTGCTTCTTCTTGGTTGGGCTTGTTGCTCTTTTCTAAGAACTCCGATAACTCGTCGTCGAAATACGCTTCGTTGTGTTCTTTTATAAAGTTTACTACGTTTGTGATTTCTCGGTTAGAAATCCACGCCCCCTGATACCTTTCGCATTCGGACATACCCGAATTTTTGTACAGCATATCGCCGTTACCCAAAAGTTTTTCGGCACCGCCTTCGCTTAAAATAGTACTGCTGTCTGCGTAGTTCATAACCTTTAACGCCATACGCGAAGGAAGGTTTGCCTTAATGGTACCCGTAATAACGTCTACCGACGGGCGCTGTGTTGCAAGAACCAAATGTATGCCCGCCGCCCTTGCTTTTGCGGCAAGTTTTCTGATACCTGCGTCCATATCTTTTTTGCAAGTTTCCATTAAGTCTGCAAGTTCGTCTACTATAATAACTATTCTGGGAAGTTTAGCCACCGTATCGCTTGCTATTTCTTTGTTGTACTCGTCTATGTCGCTTATAAGCCTGTCGCAGTTTTCAAACATACCGTAACGCCTTTCCATTTCTTCGTATGCCCAAGCAAGAACGGAAACGGCTTTTTGCGGTTCGGTGATTATTTCGTCTATCAAAAGATGCGGAATATGTTCGTAATTTCTAAACCCGACTCTTTTGGGGTCTATAAGAATAAGCCTTAATTCTTCCGGACTGTATCTCATAATAAGACTTACAATCATAACATTAAGCGCAACGCTCTTCCCCGAACCCGTCGCACCCGCAACCAAGAAATGCGGACCTTTTGCAAGGTTATCGGTAATGGATTTGCCTACTATGTCTTTACCTATGGCAAAAGTAAGCGCACCCGGTTTGTCGGCTTCGGTAACACCTTCTAGCACTTCCCTAAGCCCGACCGTTACTTTATGCGTGTTTGCGACTTCTACGCCGACAAGGTTTTTGCCGGGAATGGGCGCTTCTATTCTTACGCCGAATTTAGACGCCAAACGCATTTTTAAGTCGTCGTCGTAGCCTAAAACCTTTTTAACGCTGATACCCGGTGGCATCATTATTTCGTACCTTGTAATCGTCGGCCCCTGAACGTAGCCTTGCGGTTCTACGTTTATATGGAAATCGGCAAGCAACTGCTTTATTATTTCCATTTTTTCGGTATGATTTTCTTTAGGAGCGTCTACGGGTACGGCGTACTTTTCAAGTAAATCTATCGGCGGACGGTTATAAATTCTATTTATGGGCGCAACCTTTTTTTCGGGTTTGGGTTGCTCGGGCTCGGGTTGGCTTTCGGTCGCAAACGCACCGACCAATCTAGACCGTGTCGGAACGTCGTTTCTGTCGGCTACAACCCTGCTGGTAAAACCTGTTTTTTCTTCTTTAACCGCGTCTTTCGGCTCTTCTTCGAAAATCAAACTTCTAGACCGTCTGTCGGAAATTAAAGGAGAAGCGTCGGGCTTTTCTTCTTTAACCGTGTCGGAAACGCTAAATTCTCGCGCTTGCGGTTTTTCGGTTACCTGCGGTTCTAAAACTTCTTTCGGCTGTTCTTCTGTCTTTATCGGGCGAAAAGTTTCTACGGGTTCGCTAGTTACCGTTTCGGGTTCTTCGTTAGACGCGTATCTGGAAGTAAACTCTTGCGCGCGAATAACCGTATCGTCGAAATTTTCCGTTCCGTTATGCTCGAACATAGGGATTTCTTTAATATCTATTTTACTCTGCTCCCTTTCCGGCTCGCGTTCGATAACGGGTTTAGGCGGTTCTACCGTTACGGTGTCTATGGTTTTAGAAACATAGTCTGACACGGTAGTGCCCGTCGTCGGACGAGCGTTGTTTTTTACGGCGTCTACGTCTATGGTAGCGGGAGTTTTAATGTATTCTATTTTCTTTTTAAAATCGTCTTCGTTGGGTTTAGGGAAGGCGCTGTTGGTCTGCACCAACGGAATTTTATTGTCTGCGTAGTCTATGTGTAAAGGTGCTTCTTTTCCCTTTACTATTTCGCGTTTGGTTTTTAACGAAAAGTCTTCGGCGTTGTTTATAAACAACCTTTGCGTAGACTTTTGTTCTTTATCGGAAACGACGGGTACGACGTCTGGAACGGGATATTCTTTTTCGCCCGAAACTTCTACGCCGACGGGAAGGTCGTTTTCTTTGACGTAAGAACTTTTAAAAGTTTCCGGTTGTACGGTGTTTTTGAATTTAAGGTAGTCTTTTACCAAAAGATAACCGACGCCTGCGATAAGAACGGAAATAACCACGTAACTTCCGACAGTCGAAAGAATTTTAACAACCCAGTAAGACATGAGCGAAAGTATAAGCCCGCCTGCAGTACTGCCTATTAAACCGTTGTCGGCTTTACTGTATGCCGAAGCGAGATATTCGCCGTAGCCGACCGAAACGTCGTTATGAGAAATTACGTGCAAAAGCAACGCCACCAAACAAAAGAGTGCCGTAACTTTTACCTTAAAGCCTACCGAAAAATCCGTTTTTCTGGACAACACCAGCATAACGCCGATATACGCAACGAAAACGTCTACCGCATAGGCGAAGTAGCCGAAGCAACCTAGCAGAAAAGAGTTTATCCATTTGCCGGGCGTATAGAATATAGAGTCGCGAGTTATAAGGCATACCAAACAAACGGTAGCAAAAAGCACCAGAACAACGCCCAAAGTTTGTCCGGTAAACACCGTAGACTGCTGTTTTTTATTGTTATCGTTTCTTCCTAAGCCGTTCAAGTTGCACCTCTGATGAAGTCTTTTATAGATTATACCAAAAACGGCGACGGTTTACAATATTTTTTTTGTAATTTTTTATATTATATATAATAATTTTATTTAAGTTATTTAAAAGAAACCCCGAGCAAACGCCGTTTGCTCGGGGAAATCCGTTTTTGTGTTTTAATTTTTCTGATACAACAATCTTCCGCACTGGTCACACTCTATTACTTCGCCGTTTTTAAGCCTGTTTAATTCGGAAAGAGACAGCGACATATTACAAGCACCGCACACTTTATTCGTTACTTCGTACGCAACCGGGAAAATTTTGTTTGCGCGCTTTTTTAAATACAAGTCCATAAGTTTCGGGTCTACCTGCGCTTTTATTTCGGCAAGTTTTTTTTCTATCGCTTCCTTCTCCGCTTGTCTAGAAGCCTTAAATTCGTTGTACTTTTTACCGTTTTCGTTGTACTGTTCTTGCGCCACCTTGGTCGTTTTCTTTATGGTAACGTATTCTTTCATTACCGCCTGAATACTTGCCGAAACGCTGGCTATATCGGAATTGATTTTTTTGATTTTAGCAATTAACTCTTCGGCTTTTTTAATAAGGTAACTTGCCTGAGCGCAATCGTCTATTTCTTCTAACGCGGACATAAGTTCTTGTTCTTGTTCTTTAAATTTGTTAAGTTCGTCTATCTGTGCCTGATACTGTAAAGAAAGATTTTCCGCACGGTCGTCGAGTTTGTTTACGTTTTCTTCTACGCCATCTAAATATTTTTTTGCGCTGAGAGCCTTTTTTCTTTCTTGGCTTTCGTAAAGTTCGGTTTCGATTTTCTTTAAATCTGCGTCTACCGTCTGGTAGTTAAGTAATGCTTCTATCATAGCGTTTCTCCTGTTTTTACTAATTTATTTTAATCTTGCGTCGTCGAAATAAAACAACTCCGCTTTACCGTCTAAAATTTGTTGTGTTTTTAAATAAAACTTTTTAAGCCCGTAGTTTTCCGAAGCGTAATGCGTTAAAATCATAACGCATATACCCTTTTCTACAAGCGATTTAATAACGTGGTGGGGCATATCCGAAGTAACTACCAAGTCGGTTTTAAGCCCGTTTTTAGCGTGGCGTTCGGCATAACCGCTACCGCCACCGCAATAAGAAGCGACCTTTTCTATTATCGCCGTCTTTTTTCCGTAAGTAATAATCTTGTTCGTGTTTAATTCGGTTTTTATTCTTTTTATGTAATCGCCGAAAAACGTCGGCTTGATTTTAAAAAACCTGCCGTACCCTACGCCGTCCGATAAAACGTCTAAAATCTCGAACTTCTCTGCGCCAAGCCCACGGCACAAACTTTCGTCTATACCGCCGTTTGCCACGTCTAGATTTAGGTGCATAGATATTACGTTTATTTTATAACTTAAACATAAAGCCACCGCACCCGTATCGGTATCGGAAACATCTAGTGCGCTTACAGGCTTATATATAGCAGGGTGATGCGTAACTATGGTGTCTACGCCCAGCCGTTTTGCCTTTTCTACCGCCTGAACGCTAAGGTCCAGCGCAAACATAACTTTGTTCGCACAATCGGTACACCTTACCAAAATTCCGCTGTTGTCGTAATCGCCTTGTTTAATAAGTTCGGCGCTGTATTTTAACGGGGCAAGCCCGTCTAATACTTCGAACAGTTCTTTTAAAGTAAACATTTTTTTAATCTCTCTATCCTTTCGGCGACTTGTTTAGTCGCTTGTTCGCTCATATCGGGGTTGTTAAGGCAGGCGTTAAGTTTTTGTATGCTTTTGTTTACATACTCGGTAAAGTCTGTATTGTCTTTTGCAAGGTTGCCTTTGCCGAATTCTATTTGTTCTTCGGTTAGTTCTTCGTATCCTTTTTTTATAACGATAAGGTCGTAAATCTTCCCCTGCGACTTAAACATACGGTCGTACGCTATTCGGTAGCCGAACCCCGTAACGAACCGCCTTAGTTCGGAAACGCTTTTCATCGGTTGAAGCACGAGCGTTTGGGGTAAACTAGGCGCGTTTTGTATTATGCTTATAATTTCTTTTCCGCCCATACCCGATATAAGCGCCACGTCGCAACCCGTTACGTTGGTAAATCCGTCCGATACGACAGCCGTTGCCGTTCCGTTTTTCAAATACTCTGCAAGCAGAGTTTCGGCTTTTAAAAGGCACGCCTTACTTATGTCCGAAATAATTACACGGCTACACTTTTTACGGTCTAACATATTTTTTGCCACATACCCGTGGTCGCAACCAATGTCGGCGAACGTTTCGCAGTCGGGTATAACCGAAAATATTTTTTCTAGTCTGTCGGTCATCAGTCTAAAAAGTCTTTAAGTCTTTTAGAACGACTGGGGTGACGAAGTTTCCTTAACGCCTTGGCTTCTATTTGTCTTATACGTTCACGAGTAACGTTAAACTCTTTTCCGACTTCTTCTAACGTTCTGGGTCTGCCGTCGTCTAAACCGTACCTTAACCTTAACACCTTTTCTTCTCTCGGCGTAAGCGTGTCCAGTACGCCCAAAAGTTGTTCTTTAAGCATAGTAACCGAAACGGCGTCGGTAGGTGCCGCGCTGGCTTCGTCTTCTATAAAATCCGAAAGATGACTGTCTTCTTCTTCGCCGATAGGCGTTTCTAACGATACGGGGTCTTGCGCGATTTTTTGAATTTCCCTTACGCGTTCTTCGGTTATGTTCATTTCCACCGCTATTTCTTCGGGAGTGGGTTCTCTGCCGAGTTCTTGCAAAAGCCTTCTGGAAGCGCGAACGAGTTTGTTTATGGTTTCTACCATATGAACGGGAATACGTATGGTTCTGGCTTGGTCTGCGATGGCGCGCGTTATCGCCTGACGTATCCACCAAGTAGCGTAGGTAGAAAACTTAAAGCCCTTTTGATAGTCGAATTTTTCTACGGCTTTCATAAGACCTAAGTTGCCTTCTTCTATAAGGTCCAAAAACTGCATACCGCGACCCATATACCTTTTTGCGATAGAAACGACCAAACGCAGGTTGGCTTCGGTTAAAAGCCTTTTGGCTTCTTCGTCGCCTTCTACCATACGCTTTGCTAGTTCGGTTTCTTCTTCTGGACGCAACAACGGAACCTTACCTATGTCTTTTAAGTACATTTTTACGGGGTCGTCCATACTGACTTCGTTTACGAGTTGGTCGTATAAAGTCTTGTCCCTTTCGTACTCGTTGACAACGGTAACGTTTTGCTCTTCGATTTGCGTATAAATCTTTTCTAATTCTTCCGGACTTATTTCGTATTTATCGAGTTTGTCGAAAATCTGAGCGGTGGTAACGCTACCCTTCTTTTTGTTTTCGGCAACGATGTCCAACACTATCGTTTTAATCCATTCGGTAACTTCTCGATTGTCGGTTTCTTCAACTTTAACTTCAAGTTTTTCTTCCATTTTTTCTCCTTGTGAAGCGGTTATATTAGTTTGTTTTTCTGCGCGTAAAGATTACGCATTTCCAAAGCGATTTTACGTCTTGTTTCGGTGTCTTGTTCGGTAGAGAATTGCTTGGTAAGTGCGTCTAGTTTTTCGTTTACCGACTGCAACCTTAAAACCTTTAAGCAATCGTTAAAATAAAGCGACTGGTCGTATTGTTTGTTGTCGGAAGTTTCTAACCCCGCGATTTTAGAAATTTCGGCATTCTCGGTTTCTTCTTCGTAAATGTCCGAAAAAACGATTCTCTCGCCCGACTCTATGCGTTTTTCTATAAAGTCGCGTATTCTTTTATGCTCGGGCAAAACAAAGTCTATGTCTTTTATGTCCGTTTCCGTCGCGTACGGCTTGTTAAACAAATACGAATACAAAATAAATCTGCCTGCGACAGCCGTTTTGGTGTCCGAATAGTCGTTTACTTCGTGAACGATTTTGGTTTGACTTTCGGTTTCGGGCTTGGGTGCGCTGTACAATTCGCGCTTTAACGCTTCTATCGTCGTACCCGTAGTAGCCCTTACCGTTTTTAGCAAGTCTTCTTGTTCGGCGGGCGAAGGGCTTTCTCTAATAACCTTTATGGCGTTGCTTACGTACTTTCTTTTGCCGTCTACCGTGCCGACGTCAAACGTTTTTCTTAAAATATCTAATTTGAAATCTATTAACGGCATTGCCGAATTTAGGCAGTTTCGGTAACCTTCTTCGCCTAAATTTTTAACAACGTCGTCGGGGTCCATTCCGTCGGGCAACGACACGACTTTTACTTCTAAGCCTTCGTCTTTTAGAATTTCCAGCCCCCTGACGGAAGCCTTTTGTCCGGCGAAATCGCCGTCGTAACTTATGTACACCTTGTCGGTATAGCGTTTTAAAATTCTTGCTTGGTCTTTCGTAAGCGACGTACCCATACTTGCCACTACGTTGCTAAACCCCGCTTGGTCTAAGGAAATGGTATCCATATACCCTTCGACCATAATTACCGAATCTACGCCCTTTTCGTTTTTAAGTTTTTTAAGGTTATTAAGGTTGTACAGATTGTTGCTTTTAGAAAACACCATCGTTTCTTTGGTGTTTTTGTATTTTGCGAAATCGGTTTTTTCTAAAAACCTTCCGCCGAAAGCGACGACTTGTCCGAACTGGTTTATAATGGGAACTATAAGCCTACCGCCTAACGAGTCGTAGTACCGCCCGTCTTTAACGTCTACCGTACCCGAAGCAAGCATCTCTTCGTACGTATAGCCTTTTTCTAGCAAATACTTGGGCAAGTCGCCGAAATTCAACGACGCGCCCAGCCCGAACTTCAATACCGTTTGGGGGTTAAGTTTGCGTTTGTAAATATAATCGTTATGCTTTTCGGCTTGTTCGGTTCTAAGATTGTGCGCATAAAACAACGCCGTATCTTTTAAAAGTTGAAAAAGTTTTTCTTTTTTCTTTTTCTGTTCGCGAATTTTTTCGTCGTCTATTCTTACGGTCGGTAAGGCAAGCCCTACGCGTTCTGCCAAAAATTTTACGGCGTCCGAAAAATCAAGCGATTCCATTTCCGATACGAAAGTAATTACATCGCCCGATTTATGACAGCCGAAACAATAAAAAAACTGCCCTGCCGGATTAACCGCGAAAGACGCAGTCTTTTCGTGATGAAAGGGGCATACCCCCCAATAACTGCTACCGCGTTGTTCCAGCCTTACGTAACGGCTTACGACGTCTACTATGTCGTTTTTGCTTTTCAGTTGTTCGATAAATTTATGCTCGAATCCCTGCATTATCTTTCCCATTTGTTAGGAACGAACAGTTCGGTAAAAACTTTTACCGCATAACTGTCGCTCATACTAGATATGTAATCGCACAGAACCGTGTCTATGTCTTGCGTTTCAAGTTGCTTAAAATTAAATTCCGGCATCAGTTCGGGCGAACGCTTATAATAATCGTAAAGCGCCGAAATCATTCTTTCGGCTTTTTCTTCTTCTATTTTAAAAGCCTTGTCGTTATACACGCGCTCGAATAAAAAACTTCTTAAACCGTTGGTCGCCTGCATAACTTCTTCTTCCATTTCTACTTTGTTTTTGCCTTCGCTGTTTTTGTAGATGGAATATATCATTGTGTTTATTCTTTTCCCCGAAGTCGTACCCAAAATTTTTATACAGTCTTTCGGTAAATCGTCAAACGTTATAAATCCGCCGACGATGGCGTCGTCTATGTCGTGGTTTATGTACGCAATGCGGTCGGCAATGCTTACGGCCTTTCCTTCTAAAGTTTTAGGATTGCAGTCGCTTTTGTGGTTGATTATGCCGTCTACGACTTCGCCCGTTAAATTAAGACCTTTACCGTCGTTTTCTAAACAAGACACAACCCTTCCCGACTGAACATTATGCAAAAAGCCGTTGGGGTTTAGTTTGTTTAATATCCTTTCGCCCGAATGTCCGAACGGCGTATGCCCCAAATCGTGCCCCAACGCTATGGCTTCGGTAAGGTCTTCGTTAAGCGAAAGCGCACGCGCTATTCCCCTTGCCACTTGCGAAACGTTTAGCGTATGCGTAAGCCTTGTACGATAATGGTCGCCTTCGGGCGAAAAGAAAACCTGCGTTTTGTTTTTTAGCCGTCTAAACGACTTGCAGTGTATAATTCTGTCCCTATCGCGCTGAAAATCCGTTCTCATCGGGCAAGGTTCTTCGTAACGAAGTCTGCCTACCGTATCCTTAGATTTTTGGGCGAACGGCGACAAAAATGTTTCTTCGATTAAAAGCGTTTTGTCTTTCAAAATTATCTCCGAAAAAAAATTTTAAATAATACTGCTTACATATAATAATACTTCTTAAAATTTAAAAATCCTTTTTTTATCGTGCGATTTATTTCGTTTTTAAAAATTTTTTTATATATAAAGCCCTGTGTCACTACTGTCTATTTCGCCATAACCGTACGTTAAACACGCCAATATTATATGCGCATACGTATTAAAAGTGCAAATTTACAATATCTTTTTTAAGAATTGCCCCGTATAACTTTCTTTTACTTCCGCTACCTGTTCGGGCGTGCCGAAACAAACGACCGTTCCGCCGTCGTTACCGCCTTCGGGACCTAAGTCTACAATGTAGTCGGCAAGTTTAATTACGTCTAAATTGTGTTCGATTATTACAATGGTGTTGCCGTTATCTTGCAGTTTTTTCAAAACCGAGCACAACTTTTCTATGTCGTAAGAATGAAGCCCCGTGGTAGGCTCGTCTAAAATATACAAAGTCTTTCCCGTGCCCCTTTTAGAAAGTTCGGTTGCAAGTTTAACCCTTTGCGCTTCTCCGCCCGAAAGCGTTGTAGACGACTGACCTAGTTTAATGTACCCCAGCCCTACATCTTGCAATGTTTTTATTTTGTTGTAAATAGAAGTAATCGGCTTAAAAAATTCGCACGCTTCGTCTACCGTCATATTAAGCACATCGCTTATGTTTTTACCTTTGTATTTAACTTGCAAAGTTTCTCTGTTATAACGCTTACCCTTACACACTTCGCAAGGAACATACATATCGGGTAAGAAGTGCATTTCTATTTTAATTACGCCGTCGCCTTCACAATGTTCACATCTACCGCCCGAAACGTTAAACGAAAATCTGCCTGCCTTGTATCCGCGTTCTTTGGCGTCGGGCGTACCTGCAAACAGTTCTCTTATCGCCGAAAACACGCCCGTATAGGTTGCGGGGTTACTGCGCGGTGTTTTGCCTATGGGCGACTGGTCTATTGCGATAACCTTATCGAAATACTCTATTCCGTCTACGCCGTCGGCGTTTCCGTCACGAACTTTTGCGTGGTTTAGCCTAGAAGCAAAGTATGGGTACAGTATTTCGTTTACCAAAGAACTTTTGCCCGAACCCGAAACGCCCGTAACTACCGTGGTAAGACCGACGGGAATTTTTACATCTATGTTTTTAAGGTTGTTTTGTTTTGCGCCGTGAATTTCTATCCACCTACCGTCGGGGCTTACTCTCTGCTCGGGAACTTCTATTTTACGTCTGCCGGCAAGATAATCACCCGTAATCGAACGCGGTTCTTTAATTATATCTTCTACGCTACCGCAGGCAACCACTTCTCCACCGTGAACGCCTGCGTACGGACCTATGTCTACTATATAGTCGGCAGAACGCATAGTGTCTTCGTCGTGTTCGACGACGATAAGCGTATTGCCTAAATCTCTAAGTTTTTTTAGCGTTGCTATAAGTTTTTCGTTATCGCGCTGATGAAGCCCAATGCTCGGCTCGTCTAAAATATACAATACGCCCGTAAGTCCGCTACCTATTTGGGTGGCAAGCCTTATTCTTTGCGCTTCCCCGCCCGAAAGGGTAGACGCGCTTCTGGACAGCGTAAGGTACCCCAACCCCACGTCTTTTAAAAAGTTAAGCCTTGCTTTTATTTCTTTTAATATGGGCGTTGCTATAAGCGTTTGCGTTTGCCCAAGCGTTAAATCGTTTATAAAATCGTAGAGTTCCGAAACGGACATATCGGTAAGTTCGGAAATGTTTTTACCGCCGACGGTAACCGCAAGCGCTTCTTTTTTAAGTCTTTTGCCCTTACACGTTTCGCACGGGGTAACGGTCATATACCTTTCTATTTCTTGCTTGGTGTAATCGCTGGAAGTTTCTTTATAACGTCTTTGAAGGTTAGGAATAATCCCTTCCCACCGCGCCAAATAACTTGTATTAAAAGTTTTGGTCGAATACTCCATCTGAATTTTTTCTTCGCCGGAACCGTAAAGCAAAACGTTATAAACCTTTTCGGGCAAATCTTTTACGGGGACGTCTAAACTAAAACCGTAATGACGAGCAAGCGCCGTAAAGTTCATTTCCGCCATTTTCCCGTCGCCGATGTTCCAGCCGGTAACCGTCATAGCGCCTTCTCTTATCGTTTTGTTTTTGTCTTTTACTATAAGGTTTTCGTCTATTTCGTTTTTAAACCCTAAACCGTGACATTCGGGACAAGCGCCGAACGGGTTGTTAAACGAAAACAGTCGCGGTTCGATTTCTTCTAAACTTATTCCGCAATCGGGACAAGAATATTTGGTAGAGAAAAGCACGCTTTCGCCGTCTACAATTTCTACCTGAACAAGTCCGTCGGCAAGTTTTACGGCTGTTTCTATACTGTCGGACAAACGCTTTTCTATTCCGTCTTTTATAATCAGCCTGTCCACGACCACGCTTATGTTGTGCTTAACATTTTTTTCGAGTTTTATTTCTTCGTCAAGCCCGTACACGATGCCGTCTATCATAACCCTTGCGTAACCGCTTTTTTTGTAGCCTTCCAATTCTTTTACGAATTCGCCTTTCTTACCGCGTACCACGGGCGCGTTTATCAAAATTTTACTGTTTGTCGGAAAGGTCATAACCCTGTCTACTATTTGGTCTACCGTTTGCCTTGCTATTTCTTTTCCGCAATTCGGACAGTGCGGTGTGCCCACCCTTGCGAACAACAAACGAAAATAATCGTAAATCTCCGTTACCGTGCCTACGGTAGAACGGGGATTGTGCGAAGTGGTTTTTTGGTCTATGGATATTGCCGGCGACAAACCGTCTATACTGTCTACATCGGGCTTGTCCATTTGCCCCAAAAACATACGCGCGTAGCTGGACAGACTTTCTACGTATCTTCTTTGCCCTTCGGCGTAAATCGTTTCGAATGCAAGCGTAGACTTTCCGCTTCCCGATAAACCTGTAAAAACTACAAGTTTATCGCGCGGAATGGTTATGTCTATGTTTTTTAAATTGTTTTCTCTTGCGCCTTTAATTACTAAATAATCGTTCATAACTAATCCTGCTTACGCATTTTCGCCTTTAACTTGGCAATGGTTTCCCTTATTTCTATACACCTTTCGAAGTCGAGATTGCTAGACGCTATTTTCATAAGCGCCTTTAACTTTTCGATTTCTTCGGGAATATCTTTTTGTTTTATTTCGTTTACGCGCGAATTCTTTTTTGTTATTTCAAGCGTGTTTACCACGTCTTTAACAATGGTCTTGGGAATTATGCCGTGCGCGATATTGTACTCGTTTTGAATTTTACGGCGACGCTCCGTTTCGGTAATGGCGCGTTTCATACTGCCCGTAATATTGTCGGCGTACATTATAACCTTGCCTTCGGAATTTCGCGCCGCGCGTCCTACCGTTTGAATAAGCGCCGTGTCGCTTCTTAAAAACCCTTCTTTATCGGCGTCGAGTATGGCGACGAGTTTTACTTCGGGAAGGTCAAGCCCTTCCCTTAACAGGTTAATTCCGCAAAGCACATCGAACTCGCCCGTACGCAACCCCGACACTATGTCTATTCTTTCCATAGTATCTATATCGCTGTGCATATACCTTACTTTAATTCCGTTTTCTTTTAAGTATTCGGTAAGGCTTTCCGCCATTTTTTTGGTAAGCGTGGTAACCAGCACCCTACCGCCCTGTTTAATTACCGTGTTTATTTGCGTAAGCAAATGGTCTATTTGATTTTTTGTGGGAACGACGGTAATTTCGGGGTCTAAAAGCCCCGTCGGGCGAATAAGTTGTTCTACCACCTGTCCCGCCTGACCGAGTTCGTAGTCGCTAGGCGTGGCAGACACGCATATCATTTGCCCGATTCTTTGGTCGAATTCCGAAAAAGTAAGCGGACGATTGTCGTATGCCGACCTTAACCTAAACCCGTAATCGACAAGGCTTTTTTTACGCGCCCTGTCGCCGTTACTCATACCGCCTATCTGCGGAATGGTCATATGCGATTCGTCTATAAAAACAATAAAGTCTTTGGGGAAATAGTCTAGCAAGGTAAAGGGCGGTTGACCGACTTCCCTACCGTCGAAATAACGGCTGTAATTTTCTATACCCTTGCAAAACCCTATTTCGCGCATCATCTCTATATCGTAATCGGTGCGTTGTTTTAAGCGTTGCGCTTCTATAAGTTTGCCCTGTTCGTTAAAACATTTAACTTCTTCGTCTTTGTCTTTTTCTATAAAGGCTATGGCGCGGTTTAGTTTTTCGTGTTCTACCGCATAATGGCTTGCCGGAAAAATTACCGCGTGTTTCAGTTCCGACACGACGTTGCCCGTAACGTATTCGGCTTCGTAAATCTTGTCTATCGTATCGCCGAAAAACTCTACCCTGATTATTATTTCGGTATTCGCCGACGGAAATATATCTACTATATCCCCGCGAACTCTAAACGAAGAACGCGAAAAATCTACGTCTTTTCTAACGTACTGAATACCTACCAACCTTCTCATTAGTTCGTCGCGTTCTAGCGTGTCGCCCGGTCTTAACGAAAGCGCCAAACGATAATATTCTTCGGGCGCGCCGAGACCGTATATGCAAGAAACCGAAGCGACTACGACAGTGTCTGTTCTTTCTGCCAAAGAACAGGTTGCCGAATGTCTTAATTTATCTATTTCGTCGTTTATAGCCAAGTCTTTTTCTATATACGTATCCGTACTCGGAAGATAGGCTTCGGGCTGATAGTAGTCGTAATAAGAAACGAAAAACTCCACTCTGTTTTCGGGAAAGAACTCTCTGAACTCGTTACACAACTGGGCGGCAAGGGTTTTATTGTGCGCTATTACCAACGCAGGGCGGTTTAACTGTTCTATTACGTTTGCCATGGTAAACGTTTTGCCCGAACCCGTTACGCCCAGCAATACCTGAGTTCTTAACCCGTCGTTTACGCCTTCTACCAATTTGCGTATGGCTTGGGGCTGGTCGCCCGTCGGCAGATATTTGCTATGAAGTTTAAACTCTCTTTTTTCGGTCATATCGTCTACCTTGTATTTTGCGTAAAAGATTAGTATGTATACGCATATATATTATAATTTATATACCCTTAAAAATCAACAATTTTTTAAACTCCGTTTTAACCTTTTTAACCGCCTTTCGAATACTATAAATTAGCGACATTACGGAGGAAATTTTTTATGTGCTGTCTTTTCGGTTCGGGTTGCAACTGCCCGAACAATAACAGAAATACAAACAATAACACAAACTACGTGGGCATTGTGGGACCACGCGGGCCACAAGGTCCGCAGGGCGCTACGGGGCAACAAGGCGCAACCGGACCGCAAGGTCCGATAGGTCCGCAGGGGCCGATAGGTCTTACGGGCGCTACGGGACCGCAAGGCGCAACGGGTCCGCAAGGTCCTGCCGGAACCAACGACGGAATATACGCTTCTGTTTTCGGAACTACCAGTATTGCTTCGGCTTCCGTTATACCGCTTACCAGAAACACGGCAACCGCCGACACCACTCTCGGCGTATCGGGTAACGGCGTGGTACTGCCCGACGCCGGAACGTACTTGGTTTCTTACTACGTAAGCGGAGCGTCGTCTACCGGCGCGTCTACCGTAGGTCTGTATTTAAACGGCAACCCCGTTACCGACGAAACGTTGTCTTTGCCGTCTGCCGGCGCAACGGCAAGCGCAAGCAAAACAATTTTGCTTAACGTTACCGCAAGCGGTACTTTAACGCTTTACAACACTTCGGGCGAAGCCATTTCGATTACAGACGCAGGCATTACCGTATTACGCCTAGACTGACGCTAAAAAGGTTAAACCCTTTTAGTTACCAAAAAAAACAAGTCGTCCGAAATTAGACGACTTGTTTTTTTACTAGCGTTTAAGTATTACCCGTTATTGGCTTTACGGGACTGTTTTAAGTTTTGAAGATAAGTTTTTGCCGTGTTTTCCGCCTTGCTTATCGCTTGTTCGAACGCCTGTTTTTCGGCTGTCTTTTCTGCGATTTTCTCGTTTCTTTTTGTTTCTAGGGCTTCAAACTCTTCGGCGGTTAAATCGTTTTTGATTTTGGTTAAGTATTCTTGTGCCTTATCGTCGAGCCTGTCGGTCAACTTTCTTAATTCTTCTACGTTCACGTTTCCGTCTACTATAACCCTATCCATAGTGTTAAGAATTTCCGTCAATTCCGTTTTAACTTCGTTTAAGAAAGCCTTTACGTTTGTAGGTAACATATTCAATGTTAAGCTTACCGAATTAAAAATGCTTTCGGCAGTTGCTTTTGCCTGTTCTATTTGGTCTTTGTATTTGTTGACTTCCGCCTGAACCTTTTCTTTAACAACCGCTTCGGTTTTGTTAAGCGCGGTGGTAAGCGCCTTTTTGGTTTGTTCTAACGCTTCCGACGCAGGGGTGTTTTTAAACAACTTGTCGGCATACGCTTCTATGCTTTCTATGGTAATGTCGCCGTTAGAATCTTTAAGTTTGTCTATTTCGCCGGGTTCCATTCCCAACGCGATAATAATTTCTGCAATTTCCGTTTCGCTCAGTTTGTAGTTGTAAATTTCGGTAGCGAGTTCTACCATGTCGCAAACCATTTCGAACGTTTTAGCGGAAGTTGCGTACATTTGATATACACCGCCGTAATACGCCGTGGAAAGGTGCGACGTAAGGTTTTCTAAATAATACTGCGTGTATACCGCGTACGAAGGGATTTCTACCGCCTTATCGAAAATGGCGACGGCCTTTGCTTTTTCTTCTAAATAAACCTTGGTTGCATACGCTTCGATTTTAGCGCTTGCGTTTTTAAGGGTTTTTATAAGTTCGGCGTCGTCTAAAAGAACTGCCGTTTCAAGCGAGATTTCGCCTGTTTCCGAAACGGAAAGCGCAAGTTTGAATTTGCTTACAGACATATTTTGAATAGCCGTATTGTTGGGGAATTTTGCTTTGAACTCGTCCATTTTACGAATTAAAGAATATGCGCCGTCTACGCTGGTCGTAACCGTTAAACCCGAATTTTCCGCCGTTGCCGTAATAGACACATTGACTTTGTCTAAAACTCGATTTGCCAACTTTTCGTTTTCGGACGTAACGATTGTATCTACGACCTTATTGTTTTCGTCTAAATAGCCGTACTCGATTGCAAGGTCGGTAATCTTTTTTACTGCAACGTCGATTTTTTCGCCGACGATTCCCGTTTCTTCGTACAAAAGAACAAGCCCGTCTTCGTTTTCTCCGCGAACGCTTACGACTTTGTTGTTATTGTCTACTATAAGTTCTATGCCGGGGTTAATGTCTAAACTTACGTAGGCAAGAGTTTCGTCCGATTCTCCGCAACCGGCTAAGCACGTAGCCCCCGTAAACGTTAAAGTTAAAGCCAAAACCAAACTAATAAATTTTCTTTTCATACGATACCTCCTTGTTTTAGTAGTTTTGTTGACTCCTTTTACTAATTTAACACTTCAAAACCGAAGTTTGTTGCGTTAAAAATAAATTTTTTTAAAAGTTATCTATTGTTCCAATATTCGTCTAACGAACCGTACTTAGAAATAATGTCGTTGACATAGCTTTGGTATTCTTTTTGGCTTATTTCCGCACGGTTTTGCTCGTATATTTTGCCGTATTCGTTTAACCTGAACTCTCTTAACTTTTCCGAAACGACCTTAGCCTGCTCTAAATATTCCGAAACCGTTTGCGGAACCTTTAGCAATTTTTCGAAAGAGCCGACATCTAAACCTATGTTTTTTAAAATACCGACCAAACTTTCTTTATTTAGCGTAAACTCGTCTAACGAAAATCCGTTTATAAAGTTTTCTAAACTCTCTGCCGAAAACAAAGCGCAAAAGCCCAGCGCCGACTGTAAATCGGTAACGTTAGATATTTCTTTGTTAAACTTGGTTTTATACGAATTAAGCGCGTTAGACATTTTGTTCATAAGCTCTACTAATTCGCTGTCGAATTTGGTTTGGTCTTGCTTTGCAAGTAGCCAATAATCTTTGATAATAATACTAGGGCTTTTAACGGAAATTTGATAGTACAGGTCGGAAATCTCCAACAACATTTGTTTGCTTTCTACTATTAACGCCACGTTGTTTGACAAATGATTTTTAACAAGTTGCATAAAATCGTTTAATACGTAGCCGTCGTAAAAATCTTTTACGGCTTCGGGCGTGGCGTCTTCGTTTACGTTTTGTTTGTACAACGTAGACAAGGCGTTTACTTTGTCGGTTAAATCTTGCAAGTCTTTAATGTCTTGCGAGTTTTTTAGACCTATCCTTTCGCCTAGTTCGGTTAGCGTTACCGAATTTTTTACGACCACCGCAAAAACGCCTTTTTGTCTAAAATAGTTTTCTGCGCTGTCGGTTATACCCTTAAACAGTTTATCGTCAGAATCCGTATTACTGCTTATTCTTATTGCGTTTTCTTGTTTAGAAATGTCTAAAAACCCGAGTTTGGTCGCATTGTCTACGTATACGACGACTGCGTCTTGTACCCGACAATCGAGCATTTTGTTAAGTTCGGCTTGGTCCGATAAAACAACGTCGGCGTCTTCGTTTAACGCTTTTACGCTTTTTACAACCCCTTCGCTGTCGGTAAGAAACACTACCGCAGGGTTTATTTCCAGCGTAAAAACATAACCGTCGGCAGACGGTTGACCGCCGAATACACCAAACACCCCTAAGAATATAAACACCAAAGAAGCCATAGCCGTTGCGAAAATCGAATAAAAGCCAAGCCGTTTTTTTGTTTTTGCATTGACCTTAGAAGTATTCGCTTCGGCGTTTTCGGATGCACGGATAGGCGTTTTTTTAACCTTTTCGCTTAACGGCGGAACAAGTAAACCGAGTTCGTCGTTTAACTGTTTCTTCCACGATTTCATTATTGCTTCTCCTTATATTCTTTTTTTATTTTATCGACCGCGCGTTTGTACTTAGACGTAACCGTACCCGTCGGGCAGTTAAGTATTTTTGCTATTTCTTTATGCTTATACCCCCATACCGCGTGAAGAATTACTATTCGTTGTTCTTCGTCGTCTAATACGTTTTTAATAATCGATGTTAAACCGTGCTTTAACGCTACCGTATCGTAAGGATTTTCGCCGATGGGTTGCGAATAATTTATTAAATGCTTTTCTGCGTTGTTCTTTTTTCTTATATCGTTTAGCGCGGTATTCTTTGCTATTTGCAATATCCAAGCCAAACCGTTGGTGCCCGCTTGATATTGCGAAATATTGGTTTTTATTTTTAAATAAACGGTCTGCATTACGTCTTCGCAGTCTGCCTTGTCGTTAAAATAGGTCATTAAAAAGGCGTACACACCTTTGCGCGTTTCTAAATACAGTTTTTCGAACGCTTTGTTATCTCCCTGCGCGACCTGTCTAAGAACATTATCTATTTCCGTTTTGTTCATCTTAGCGCTCCTTTATAGTGCCGTTGTATGCATAAAGTATTAGGAGCAGTGTTTTATCCGTCATACACATATTAAACCCCGTACAATACTTTTTTGTTGCGTTTTTTTAAAAAATCCGAGAGACAGGCAGTCTGTCTCTCGTTATCTTTGCTTTTTCGTTTGGTATTCGCCCGTTACGTCTACGTAAACGGACACCGTACCATTGACGTCCGTTCTTAAAATGTTAACGTCTTCTCTGCTGTCGATAATTCTTTTTAATGTTAAATACGAAGGGCAACCCGAACTGTCTCCGCCGACAGACACGACGGCGTTTTTAGGCTTTATTAAACTTAAAAACTCTTTGGTCGACGCGTCTTCGCTACCGTGCGACGACACCTTTAAAAAATCTATTTCTTGCAAATCCACTTCTATTCCGCCATTGCCGAATGCGTTTTTATAAACGTTGTTTAGGTATAAATCGCAAACGTGTTCTTCTTGCGATTTACCTGCGTCGCCCGTAAACAAAAACCTAACGCCCTTGTATTCGCAATAAATAATAGGGCTTACGTTTCCTATTTGAACGGCGCTGGGGCTAAGTTCCCTATTAAGCGCAGAGTACGGGCCGTCGGGCGTATCGGAAGGCGACAAAAACAAAACCTTACAGTCGCCGTGTACTATTTTAGTGTACGCACGGGAAATATGCGTGGGCACGCCCTTTTGCTCCAAACTTTGTTTTGCCGAATTAAATTTGTAAAACAAGTCGGTATCTAAAATTTTGGGGATATACGCAACGCCTATTTCGAAGTCTTCGGTAAGTTTGGGCGTGTTTGCAACGTGTTCTGCGCTCGGATTAGAAATAACAAGGTAGTCTATTCGGGTTACGTTAAGCGAAGTCAAAAACTCTTTGACGGTTTTGTAAACCGACTCTTTGTCGTTACCCGTATCTATAAGCATATTTTTGCCGTCGGGCATACGCACTAAAATACAGTCGCCCGTTCCGACGTCTATAAAATGCACCGAAAACTCGATGACTTTTTCCGTTTGTGTTTGAGTATCTGATTGTGCCTGTTGCGAAGTCGGTTCTTCTTTGCCTTCGCATGCGAACAGATTAAAAAATGCAAAAACAAGCACAAAAAACAAAACTATTTTTCTTATGTATGTCATTTGCATTTTTAAGCTATTTTCTTTTTTTCTTTAACGCTTCTATATCCTTTAAAATCTGTGGCATAACCGAAACCGCACACTGATAGCCTATGTCGTACATAATACCGCCTGCGCCGAAAGACACGGCTTTATACCCCGAAAGGTCGGGGTGAAGCATTATGTCGCTGTTGTCGTAACCCTTTTTCCACGGTTCTTTTACTTTGCCCTGATAGGTAGGAAATATCCTGTCTAATATTCCGCCCGTTTTGGCTTCGTGTGTAGAAAGGTCTACCCCCACAATGTAATCGGCGCCAAGTTCCTTTACAACATCTGCCGGAACGGAATTGGCAAACGCACCGTCTATGTACCTTTTGTTGTCTATAACGACGGGCTTAAAAAATGGCGGATAACAAGAAGAAGCGCACAAAGCGGTGGCAACGCTTCCCGACTCGAAAATGTATTCTTCGCCCGATTCCACTTCGGTAGCAACGGCACGGAAAGGTTTTTTAAGTT
>CAYYYD010000007.1:0-8403 GCA_964475885.1 uncultured Christensenella sp. | reverse complement strand
TATTCTTCGCCCGATTCCACTTCGGTAGCAACGGCACGGAAAGGTTTTTTAAGTTCTTCTATGTTTAACGAGCCTATGGTTTTATCTATAACGTTAAACAAACCCATAGTATCCATATTTATCATAAACTTGTTTTTTATGTCGCCCGTGTCTACCGATTTTAAAAGTTCTAAAATATCGGTAGAAGAATATCCGTTACAGTAAAATGCGCCTATTATACTGCCGATACTCGTACCCGCAACCACGTCGAAAGAAATTCCGTTTTCTTCGAACGCACGAAGAACACCCAGTTCGGCAAAACCTTTTGCTCCGCCGGAACCAAGCGCAAGCCCGAGTTTTACGGGCTTAGGCTTTTTTTTGAACTTTGTAAAAAAACTAAAAAATCCCATAACTATTCTCCGTCTTTTTTAGGCTTTTGCACACACAGTTTTATAATTACGATAACAAGAAGTATAATTGCAAGCGCAAACAAGCCGTACAAAATATAATCCAGCCAAACGAGTGAAAGGAATTTTACACATATTTCCGCAAGAACGGAAATAATAAGCCCTGCCACAAGGTTGCCGAGCGCCACGGGTAAAACCGACTCTTTAAATTTAAGACCTAAAAACACCGCTATGGCGGTACCCGTCCAAACGCCGGTCATGGGCAAAGGAATGGCAACAAACACAAACACGCCTATCTGTTTTATAAACGTTTGCGATTTAGCCTTTTTCTTGTTTAATTCTTTTTGCTGTTGCTGTTCTAACGTTTTTTGGGCGCGTTCTTCGAAATAACTTTCTATTTTTAACGCAAAGCCGTTTACGAATTTTATTTTTTTAAGCAATGCGAGAACGGGCTTTAACAAAAAATAAACAAGCACGAACGCCACCGTCGAACCTGCGTACGCCAAAAGCAACGATTTTAAAAACCCCAGCCCCACTCCGCGTGCGAAAACTATACCGCCTTTAAGTTCGATTAGCGGTACAAACGACATTACCAGCGTAGCCCAATATTCGTTTTTAATAAGATTACTAATAAATTCTACCATAATACGCTCGAAATAAATTGAATTTTAGTTATAATTAAAGTATAATGTAAATGAACGGAAAAATCAACAAAAAAATACTATTAGAGTAAAGGAAAAAGTATGACGACACAGCAAATGCTTTCTAAATTAAGGCGCGGAATAACCGAATACAAACTTATTCGCGACGGCGATAAAATAGCCGTAGGGGTATCGGGCGGTAAAGATTCGGTAACGCTACTAAAACTTTTAGCCGAATACAAACGCTTTTCGCCCGAAAAATTCGACTTAATTGCAATTACCGTAGACTTAAGGTTCGACGGCAAGCAAACGGATTTTTCCGAAATTCAAACGCTTTGCGACCAATTAGACATAAAGTACTACATAGAAAGCACCGAAATAGGTCAGATAGTGTTTGACATAAGAAAGGAAACAAACCCGTGCGCACTTTGTTCTAAAATGAGAAAGGGCGCGCTTTACTCTAAGGTTAAAGAACTAGGGTTTAACAAGGTGGCGATAGGTCATCATTCCGACGACCTTATAGACACCTTTTTGCTCTCTTTGTTTTACGAAGGGAGATTAAGCACTTTCGCCCCAAAAAGTTATTTAGACAAGTCTGGCTTAACGCTTATACGCCCTATGATAATGGTACAAGAAAGCGATGTAGTGTCTTATTCTAAAACCCTGCCAGTCGTAAACAGTTGTTGCCCTGCCAACAAACAGACCAAACGCGAATATGTTAAGCAGGTTGTATCCGCCCTAAAAAAAGATGTTCCGAATATCAGAGAAATGATGTTTACCGCAATAACCCACCCCGAAAGGTACAACCTTTTCGATAAATTCGAAAAGCAGACGGAAGAGTTTTGATTTTTAACCGTCGAAACGTTAATGTTTAATCATCTACAAAAAGCCACTTTTCAGTGGCTTTTTAGTTTAATCGACAAATTCCGATAAAATATCTTGCATTTGCTGTTTTTTTTCTATCATATCGCGGGCAAGTTTTATTTGGTTTCTTGCCCTGTCTAGGTTATGACCGGGGTATTTAGTCTTAAAATAAGTGTCGCCCTGAATGTAGTCGGTCAAAAACCTTACGGCAAGTTCTACGGTCATCGTAAACACGCCTAGGTTTATGGTTTCCAGTTCGACGGGCGTAATCATATCTTTTACTTCGGCGATAAACCCCCCACAGAACGCGCGGTACTTGTTTAAGTCTAACGCAACCTTATCTAAATCGGGGTCGTCTTCTAAACAGGTGTTGGCAATGCTTCTTACGGCGTCGCCGAAGTCGTACGCCATTGCGCCAGGCATAACCGTGTCTAAATCTAAAACAGACAACGCTTCTCCGCTTATTCTGTCTATGGCAACGTTGTTCATTTTTGTATCGTTATGCGTAACCCTTATCGGAAGCGTGCCTTCGTTAAGATATTTTTGTATCTGGCAAGCCGTTTCTTCGTGAGAGAACAAAAACTCTATTTCGTCTTTTACGACCTTAACCCTTCTGAACGGGTCCCTTTTTATAACCCTGTGTAAATCTTTGTATCTTTTAGGCGTATTATGAAAGTCCGGAATAGATACGTACAACGACTTGGTGTCGAACCCGTCTAAAAAATTCTGAAATCTTCCGAAAGCCTTGCCCACGTTTTGTATTATGTTGGCGTCGTCGCAAACGTCGTATGTCGTGGAATTGGCAATGTAACGGTACGCACGCCAATAGTCGCCCTTTTCGTCGATAAAGAAAGGTTCTTTTTTGTCTTTGGTTAAAAACGCGCGTAAAACGAAACGTTTGGTATCTAAACCGTTTTCCCTTACATTTCCCCTAATATACTCGGTAACCCTTACGATGTTGTCCATAAGTCTTTTGGGGTTTTTAAACACCGACTTGTTTATACGCTGTACGATGTAGTTTTTGTCTTCTCCGTCGCGAATGTATTTTACATGGTAAGAACAATTTATTATTCCGGTAGAAAGTTCTTTGCAACTTATGTACTTACCGCCGATTTCGAACGACGCGCAAATATCTTGAATAGTCAAAAGAAAGGTCTCCTTTTTTATTCTTTTTTTTATTATTATACGAATATTTTTTTCGTATCGTTTATAATTCTATAAACTTTTTGTCTTGAATTCTTATAACCCTGTTGCAAATGTCTTTCGCCGAATTCCTGTGCGAAATTATAATAAGCGTTTTGTCTTTTAAAGAGTTAAGGTTAGACAATAACCTTTTTTCGGTGTTTTCGTCGAGAGCCGAAGTAGACTCGTCCAGCAATAATATCGGCGCGCCCGAAATTACCGCCCGCGCGATTGCTATTCTTTGAATTTGACCTTCCGAAAGACCCAACCCGTTTTCGCCGACTTTGGTGTTTAAGCCGTCGGGTAAAAGTTTTATAAACTCGTCGGCGCAACTCAGTTTAAGCGCGCTTTCTATTTCCGTGTCGGTAGCGTCTTTTTTTATAAAAGTCAGGTTGTCGTAAAGCGTTCCCGAAAATAAAAGGTTTTGTTGCGGAACGTACGAAAAAAGTTTTCTCGTGCTTTCGTCTACGTTGCGTTCGCCGTCGGTACAATTTAGAACAATCTTTCCCGAACGGGGTTTGTAAACGCCCAGCAAAAGTTTTATAAACGTGCTTTTGCCTATACCCGAAGCGCCTTCTATCATAACGAAGTCGCCCTTGTTTACGGTAAGACTTGCATTGTTTAAAACAGTTTCTTTATCGTAATAAAAATTTAAGTCGCTTGCCGAAATAAAATTAAGTTTATCGTAAACTTCTTTTCTGTCTAAACCGTCGTTTACTTCTTCGTCTTGAATGTTTTCTATTTCCAATATTCTTTCGGCAGAAGCCATCATACCGTAATATTTAGGAAAGACGTTAGACAACGACGCAAACGGAACCTGAACATTGTTTACCAGTTGCAAAATAGCCGACAACGAACCGTAACTAAGCTGTCCGTTATATATTTTAACAGCCCCGTAAATCAGTGCGAAAATATACCCTAAACTAAATATCATATTATAAACGGCGTGACCCGTAACTGAATACTTAGAACGCTTCATTTTGACTTGAAAATTGTCTTGTTGCAAACTATTGGATTTTTCTGAAACGTTTTTGTTTACCGAAAAGACCTTTACCGCCAAAAGATTTTCTATGGTTTCTTGCATAAACGAGTGAACCTTTCCGCCCGTAGACTGAACGTCTTTATGAAAACTTTTAAGTTTTGCGCGCATAAGCGTAAGCGTTAAAAACACAAGCAACCCTGCGACTATAAACACCGTTGCGAAAATCCAGTCTAAAATAACAATGGCGGTTACGGCGCAAACCAGCCTAAACACAGCCGATATAACGCTTGGAATTACCGTCGTATATGCGTCGGAAATTACGGCAACGTCGTTGTTTATGCGGTTCATAATATCTCCGCTATGATAGGCGGAAATTTTTTGATAATTCTTTTTAAGAACGTCGTTAAAAATATGCGACTTGTAGGCGATTTCCAACTTGCCTTTTATGTGTTCGATTAAATAGTTTATAACTATTCTAAAAACAAACTGTAAAACGACTATACATAAAATGCCGACCGAACCTTTTATAATCTGGGTTTTGCCGACGGCGGAATCGGTATTGGTTGCGCCGTCTATAATAGTTTTAACGGCAACGGCAAACAGAACGGACAAAAGCGAAAACAAAACGTTACACACGATAAGCACGCCCATTTTTACAGACTGCTGTTTAGAATGCAGTTTTATCCACCTTTTAGCGTTCTTGTTGTCCATTTACTTCTTTTCCTTATAAACGACGTAGGTCGGAACAAGTTCTTTAACTATATCTTTTATGTCTTCCGACTCTCTTCTGGAAAGTTTATACAAACTTTCTATTTTGTCGATAAAAGTTTTTTCGTCGAATTTAAGCGGTTGACCGATAGAAATCATATCGTTTGCCGTCTTTTTAAGACCTTCTTCTTTCATCAGCCTTTCTTCGTAAAGTTTTTCGCCGGGGCGAAGACCTGTAACCATTATGTCTATGTCTTTAAATGGTTCGAAACCGCTTAGCCTTATCATATTTACGGCAAGGTCGTAAATCTTTACGGGCTCGCCCATATCAAGCACGAATATTTCACCGCCCTTTGCGTAAGCGCCTGCTTGAAGCACCAAACTTACCGCTTCGGGAATGGTCATAAAATACCTTACTATGTCTTTATGGGTAACGGTAACGGGACCGCCTTCTTTTATCTGCTTTTTAAAAAGCGGTATTACCGAACCGTTAGAACCCAAAACGTTTCCGAAACGAACGGCCGCAAACTCGGTTTTGTACATTTTAGCCATAGACTGAACTATCATTTCGCAAATGCGTTTAGACGCACCCATAATGTTGGTCGGGTTTACGGCTTTGTCGGTACTTATTAACACAAACTTTTCTACGTTGTGTTTCCCCGAAGCCATAGCCACGTTGTACGTACCGTGAACGTTGTTTTTAATTGCTTCGTTGGGGCTGTCTTCCATAAGCGGAACGTGTTTGTGCGCCGCCGCATGGAAAACTATTTGCGGTTTAAACTCTTTAAACAGCGTGTCTATTTTTTTATGATCCCTTACGCTTGCGATACGAACCGCAAGGTCTAGGTCGGGGTTTTGACGTTTTAGTTCTTGCTGAATATCGTACGCATTGTTTTCGTAAATATCCACTATTATAAGGCGTTTAGGAAATTTCTTTGCAATCTGTCTGCAAAGTTCACTTCCGATAGAACCGCCACCGCCCGTAACCAAAACGGTTTTGCCTTCTATGTAACCCATAATTTCTTGGTTGTTTACTTGTACGGGTTCTCTGCCCAAAAGGTCTACTACGTCTACTTCTTTTATATCGGATACGGAAATTTTACCGCTGACTATTTCTTGGAATGCGGGTACGGTTTTAACTATGCAACCCGTCTTTTGACATTCGGCTATTATTTTACTCGTAACGCGTTTGGGTGCCGAAGGCATTGCGATTACTATTTCGTCTACCTTATACTTTAACGCGTAAAATTCCGCTTCGCCCGTTCTTCCCACAATGGGTACGCCGTGAATGGTTTGCCCTTTTTTGTTGGGCGCGTCGTCTAGCGCACACACGGGGTACATACCCGTATCTCTTGAATTTTTAATTTCCCTTATAAGATTATCGGTAGTGTCGCCTGCGCCGATAAACATTATTTTTTTCTTGTTTCTTTTTTTGTTGCTTTCCATACTCTGGTAAAACCTTACTATAAACCTGCTTGCGCATTCCATAGTAAGATAAAAGAAAGAGTTTATAATAGCCCATTCTACGGTAAGCAGTTCGGAAACGTACGCAACTACGAAATTAAAAATCGCCGTTACGACTACCGACGCAACTATTTTAAGCGCGTCGTCTATGCTTACGTATCTCCATAATCTAGAATACAACCCCAAAGCGACGTTCATAATAAGCGCCAAGCCCACGCCTGCAATCATCCAATAATAACTGTCGGAAATGCAGTCTGCAACGTCGTAGCGCAAAAGAACCATAGGCAATACCCAAGACAGGGCTATCGCAAAAAAGTCGAAAACTACGTACGCCGTTATTTTTAATTTTTTATTCATAAACATTCTCCGCTTTTAAATTAAATATTTCTTCCGTCGTACGCAATAAATCTTCTGCCGTAAGACGGTTGCGTTTGAATTGAGTTTTTATGCTTCCGTTTTTAACGAACTCGTCTAATACGCCGAACGAACGCAAAATAACGTTAGCGTTCTTTTCGGTATAATAACTTTTTACCATAGAACCGAAACCGCCGATAAGCGAATTTTCTTCTAGAGTGAAAATCGCCTTAGACTTTATACCGTCTAAACACTTTACGTCTAACGGCTTAACCACCCTTGCCGAAACTATGCCCACGTCTTTATCGCAAAGGGTTTTAAATTCCCAAGCCAGTTCTAACATTCTGGGACCGACCGCCAAAACGGTTACGTCCGAACCCGTACACTGTACGTCCCACAACCCGTCTTTTAAGGGTTTTAGTTGCACGTCGGTTTTGTTATAAGACTTGGGGTATCTTATGGCGACGGGCGAATTAAGGCTAAGCGCATAGTCAAGTGCGTCGCCGAGTTCCGCGTCGGTAGACGGGCAGATAACCGTCATATTGGGCAGGTGCGTCAAATAACTTAAATCGAATACGCCCTGATGCGTTTTACCGTCTTCGCCTACAAGCCCCGCCCTGTCTAAACAAAAAATTACGGGCAAATTCTGTAAGCAAACATCGTGCAATACTTGGTCGTACGCACGTTGCAAAAAGGTAGAATACACTGCGACCACGGGTCTTAAACCGCCTGCCGACATACCGGCAGACAAGGTTACCGCATATTCTTCGGCAATGCCGACATCGTAAAAGTTTTTGGGATATTTTTCAGAAAACTCCGCCAGCCCCGTACCGTTTTTCATTCCTGCGACGACGCCTACTACCCTGTCGTCTTTTTCTACCATTTCAGAAAGTTTTTTACCCAGTGCTTCGCTAAAGCCTTGCGAAGTTATATTCATATTTTTGCCGACGCCGTGGTATAGGTCAGAGTGTTCTTCCGCTTGTTCGTAACCCTTGCCCTTTTTGGTGCTTATATGTAAAAACACAGCCTTTTCTTTAGAGAATTGTTTTACCCTTTGCAAGATATTAACCATCTCTTTCATATCGTTTCCGTCTACTACGCCGACATATTTAAAACCGTACTCTTCGAAAGTTTCGCGTTTTTTGAACATTCTTTTAAAAAAGTTTCTTATAGCCACCATCCAGTTTACCAAAAAGGTGTTTCCGAAAACTTTTTTTAGGGCGTTTTTACCCTTTACGTATTTCATACTTGCGGTCTTTTTGGCAATGTGGCTGTACAAACCGTTTTTGTTTTTAGAAATACTCATACCGTTATCGTTTAAAATAACGATATAATTTTTGGGTTTTGTCTGCGAAGAAAAAATCGCTTCTAAATTTAAGCCGTTTACCAAAGAACCGTCGCCTACGACATCTATAACGCAGTAGTCTTGGTTTAGTTTATCTCTCGCCTGACACAACCCCGTGCCCGCCGCAATGCTTGTGCCTGCGTGCCCCGAAGTAAAAGCGTCGTACTCGCTTTCGTCCCTATCGGGAAAACCGGAAATTCCGCCGTCCGTACGAATAGACGAAAACCTGTCTTTTCTGTCCGATAAAATTTTGTGCGCATAGCACTGGTGCCCCACGTCGAATATAAGTTTGTCCTTAGGGAAATCGAACACGTAATGAAGGGCGACCGTAGTTTCTACGATACCGAGATTAGAAGAAAGATGACCGCCGTTTTTGTTTATAACCGAAATAATCTCTTCCCGAATTTCAGACGAAAGAGATTCTAGCTGTTTTATATTTAATTGTTTTATATCGGTAGAATTGTCTAAACTTTTAAG